>NZ_JBEYVC010000240.1:0-13474 GCF_040643855.1 Streptomyces sp. NPDC047072
GCGATCTCCTCCAGCAGCGCGGCACCGTCCACGGCGGTGTCCTCGGGTACGCGGCGGGTGCGGGTGACGAGGCCGGGGCCGGCCAGGAGGCCGGCGGCGAGGAAGCCGGCGGCGACCAGATCGGCGGCGAGGAGGCGGGCGCCGGTCAGGAGACGGGCAACGCCGACGACGGCAACGGCCAGGTCCAGGGCCACTGATCCGGACCTGAAAGGGCCCTCCCCATCCGGGCCCGTCCGATCCGACCACGTCGGCAGCGGTTCCCCCCACTTCCCCCCACCACCGCTGCCGGCGGCGGTCCTCCGACCACCACCCGGCTCTCCGGCCGGGTGGTGCAGACGGTCCGGCCCTCCGGCGGGAGGGCCGGACCGCAGCGTTTCCGGCGAACCCAGCCTTCGGCGCGGCGACCGGCGACCCTCCACCCCGCGCCCCCGCCCCGCGTCAGCCCTCCGCCCTGAGCAACAGCAGTGCCACGTCGTCGCTCCGCTCCCTCCCCGCCACGCTCCTCCGTACGAGGTCGTCGGCGAGCGCGTCCAGCGGGAGGTCGCCGTCCTCAGCCAGCCGACGGCCCAACTCGGCGAGCGCGTCCTCGATGTCGACGCCCGGCGCCTCGATCAGCCCGTCGGTGTACAGCACGAGCACCGAACCCGGAGCGAGTTCCACCTCCGTCGTCGGATACACGGCGGAGCCGTCGACGCCGAGCAGCGGACCGCCCGGCAGGTCCAGCACCCGTACCGACCCGTCCGGCCGGCGCAGCAACGGCGGCGGATGCCCGGCCCGCGCCACCACGGCCCGCCGCCGCGCCGGATCGAGCCGTAGATACAGACAGCTGGCGAACAACTCCGTACCCAGGTCGATCAGCAGCCGGTTGGTGCTGCGCATGACCTCCTGCGGCTCCTGCCCGACGGTCGTGTACGCCCGTACGGCCGTCCTGATCTGCCCCATCAGCCCCGCCGCCGTCACGTTGTGCCCCTGCACGTCCCCGATGACGGCCGCCGCGAGACCGTCCGTCGGCACCAGGTCGTAGAAGTCGCCGCCGATGTCCATGCCCTGGGTGGCCGGCAGATACCGGGCCGCCGCCTCGATGCCGGGCAGCGTCGGCAGCGAGTGCGGCAGCAGCGCCGCCTGCAGACCGTGCGCGAGCCGGTGCTTGGCGTCGTACAGCAGCGCCCGTTCCAGGGCCTGGGCGATCAGTCCGCCCAGACTCGTCAGCACGGCCCGCTCGTCGGCGGGGAAGGGATGCGGCTCGGCGTAGGCCAGCACACAGGTCCCCACCGGCCGGCCGGAGGCGATCAGCGGCAGATAGGCCCAGGCCGCGAAGCCGTCCGGCGTCGCGTGCCGCCGGGGATAGAGGTGCTCCAGGCGCTCCCGCGAGTCGAAGAACGCGGGCACACCGGTCGTGAGCGCCTGCGTGCCCGGTGTCGACTCGGTCAGCGGCAGCCCGTCGAACCGCTCCACGACATGCGGGTCCCGGTAGCCGCGGTGGCCGAGCACATGGAGTCGGCCCGCCCGGGACCCGAGCACGACCACCGCCTGACCGCCCACCGCCGGGACGATCTCGTCCGCGACCAGCTGCACCACGTCCTGCACCCCGGCCGCCTCGGTGAGCGCCCCGGCCAGACTCAGCACCTGAGAGATCGTCACCAGCCGGGCGGGCGGCTCGCCGGGCCGCGGACCGGACCGGTTCATCTCCGCCACCGCGCGCGCCCGGGTGATCCGGACACTCAGCCCGGTCGCACTCGGGTACAGCCGGAACGACAGCCAGTCCCCGGGCGGCCGCAGTGCCACGAACGACGTGCTGTGCCGGCTGATCAGCGCGGCCCGGTACCGCTCCTCGTAGGCGGGGTCGTCGAGCCACGGCACCGCCGCCCACAGCTGGGCGCCCAGCAGCTGGGAGACCGGCACCCCCATCAACTCGGCCGCCGCCGCGTTGGCGAAGCCGATCCGCCCGTGCAGATCGAGCGAGCACAGCCCGTACGGCAGCCGCGCCACCATCCGCGCCGCCTCCGCCGATCCCGGCGCCCCGGCCACACCCCCGCCGGGCGCGGCGGCGAGCAGATCCGGCTCGGCGTGCGGCGGCAGGGACTCCTCCACGGCCCGCTCCAGCCGCACCGCGAGCCGCCCGCAGGCCGCGACCAGATGGTCCCGCTCCCGCGCGGTGAGCTCCGGCGGGCGGGAGCCGGGCCAGGTCACGAAGACCGCGCCGTACACCCTGGCATCGGTCGCGACCGGCACCGCGGCCAGCGCGAAGGGGTACGGCAGCACGACGGCGATCCGCGGATAGCGGCGCGCCATGTCCTCCTCGCCGCCGACCCACACCAGCCGCCGCTCCCGTACCGCGTCGGCGACCGGGACCGGCGCGCTTATTCCGATCCGCTCCCACGGCGCGGCGAACGCCCGGGGCAGCCCCGCCATCACGGCCATCTCCAGCACCGGCTCGTCGGCGGTGAGCAGATAGACGGCGCCGGAGTGCGCGTGGACCTCGTCCATCATCGACGCCAGTGCCAGGGAGAGCAGCGGACGGCCCACCCGGGTCCGGGGAGGAGCCGGCACGGACGGTCGCGCGTCGGACACGCCGACCACCTCCTCGCGCGGGCGCGGCCCGGAAACGGGCCGTGGCCACTCCCGCACGCCGGGCCCCAGGGATCAATCTCCCCCCTCCCGGGCCGCTCCGCACGGCGAGCGCGAACCGGTCATGGACACACGTGTGCCAGTGCGACGGCGGAAATCGTCGCGTACCCCGTCCGGGCCACCCCATGCCCCCTCAGTCGAAGCGCGCCGCAGCACACGGGCGCCCTGCGTGCGCCCCCGCGCACCCCGATGGCCAATTCTCCGCGCCCGGGAGGGGTGGGGAGACCCCAACAATGGGGCACGCGTCATCGCCACGGACAGTTGAAGGCGAATCGAGGGGGACGGGCAGTGATCCGGGTGCTTCTGGTGCACGACGAGTGTCTGGTCAGATCGGTCCTGGCGGAGTGGCTGAGCCGGGAACCCGATCTCGGGGTGGACGACACCCCGTGGCACAGCGCGCAGGGACGGCTGCGCACCATGCGGCCGGACGTCTGCGCGGTCGATCTCGAATGCTCGGACACGTACGGCATCCCGCCCCTCGGCGAGTTGCGCGCCCGCGAGCCCGACCGCATCCCGCCGCGCCTTCTCGTGCTTGCCACTGCGAACAGGCCGGGGCTGCTGAAGCGGGCCGTCGAGGCGGGCGCGCTCGGCTACGTGGACAAGGAGGGCGCGCCGGAGCGCCTGGTGCGCGGAATCCGTCGCGTCGCTGAAGGGAAACGTTTCGTCGACGACTCGCTCGGCTTCGGGTTCCTCAGGGCCGCTCAGATGCCGCTGACCAGAAGAGAGCTGAGCGTGTTATCCCTGGCTGCCGAGGGAGCCTCCGTCGCGGAGATCGCCGGCAGCCTGCACCTGTCGCACGGGACCGTGCGCAACTACATGGCCGCCATCACCCGCAAGACCGGCGCGCGCAACCGCATCGACGCGATCCGGATCTCGCAGGGTCAGGGGTGGCTCTGATTCTTCGGGGGATGACTTCGGGGGTACGGCGCTCCAGTCGCCCACGAGGTCGCGGTATGTCGGCGAGCGGCGCAGGAGGTCCTCGTGGGTGCCGTACGCCGTGCGCCGGCCGTCCATGAGCAGGACGCGGTCGGCGCGGCGGGCCGAGCTGATGCGGTGCGCGACGACGACGAGCGTGCCGCCGGGGCGTGCGGCGAAGGCCCGCTCGGCGCGCTCCTCGGCGCGCGGGTCGAGATGGCAGGTGGCCTCGTCCAGCAGGACGAGCGGGGCGTACGACAGGTAGGCCCGGGTCAGCGCGACGAGCTGGCGTTCGCCCGCGGAGAGCGCCGCCGGGTCCACGGTCGCGGTGAGTCCGCCGAGCGCCTCGACCAGCGGCCCGAGCCCGACCGCTGCGGCCGCGTCGAGCAGCTCCTCCTCGGACACCGGGTCCGTCCGCAGCTGCCCGAGGTTCTCGGCGAGGGTCCCGGTGTGGACGTACGCCTCCTGCGGGATCAGCACGCGCCGGGCGGCCGCGGCCGGGGAGGGCACGGGGTACCCGCAGACCCGTACCGCCCCGGCGGTGGGCTCCAGCAGCCCGGCGACGAGCGCGGTCAGCGTGGACTTCCCGATCCCGCTGGGGCCCACGACGGCGAGGTGGGCACCGGGCGGGAGGGTGAGGTCGAGTCCTTCGATGACGGGGGTGGCGGCGGGGCCGTAGGCGAAGGAGAGCGAGGTGAGAGCGAGGGCGGGGGAGTCGGCGGGCGGATCGGGGGTCGCCGTGGCGTTGGTGCGCGCCGACCGGGCCGGGGCGGGCCGCGGGTGCGGCGCGTCGGCGGAATCCGGCGAAGGCGCTGAGCCGCGGGAGCGCTTGGTGCGTGCGTCGGGCTTAGGCGTCCGGACGGGCACTGTGCCGCAGTCGGCCTTGCCTGCGCCGCCGTTCTCTTCGTCCCGGCGCCTTTCATCGGCAATGCCGGTCTCGCTGAGGTCGCTGCTTCCGTCGACGGAGCCCTCGCGCAGGAGGCGTCGTAGGACCACCACCAGGCGGGAGCCGCTGGTGCCCAGGCCGTGGACCAGGGTGCGCAGGGCCGGGAGGAGGGACTGGGTGACGTAGGCGAGGGCGCCGACCAGGGCGCCCGGGGTGACGCCCCGGGAGAGGAGCCAGGGGGCGCAGGCCAGCAGCAGGACGCTCGGGAGCTGGCCGCCGACGGCGAGGGACGCGACGCGCAGGACCGACCAGCGGGCGAGGGAGTTCGCGGCGCGCCGCTCGGCGTCGACCAGGTGGCCCGTGGCCGTGGCGACCCGGTCCTCCGCGCCGGACGCCGTGATGTCCCGCAGTCCCGGACAGACCGCGCCGAGGCGCTCGGCGAGGGCTTCGTCGGCGACGAGGAAATCCTCCTGGCGGCGGGCGAGCGGTCGTAGCGTCGCCGCGAACAGGCCGAGACCGGCGGCCAGCGGCGGGCCGACGACCAGCAGGAGCAGCGGGTCGAGCGAGGCGAGGCCCACGACGGCGCCGACCGCGGTGAACACGAACGACCGCGACACCATCACCAGCCCGGCGAACGTGTCCCGCGCGATCTCGACCTGCTGGGTCAGCCCGGACAGCGCCCCCGCGTCCCCCTCCCGCACCCCGCGCGCGACCACCCGGCGCACCAGGACGTCCCGCAGCGGCTCGACGAGCGCGGCGACGGCGTCGTACACCCGGACCGTGCCGTACGCCCCGACGAGCACGCCGAGACCGGCCACGCCGAGCCAGGCGAGCCCGACGCCCGGCCGTCCGGCCAGGAACCCGGCGTCCAGCGCGCGGGCGGGCGCGTACCCGGTGAGGAAGGTCTGCCCGGTCTCCAGCACGGACCAGCCACCGAGCCGCACGAGGACCCGCCACCGGAGCCGCAGGTAGCGGAGGCCGCGGCGGTGGATGCCGGGAGTCATGGCCGCTCCGGGGACGGGGTACCGTCGCCGACCGGGGTGACCGGGGTGTCCTGGGCATCGGCCGGGGCGTGGGCCGTGGCTGCGGGGCGGCGGTCGTCCGGGGTGCGGGTCGTGGCCGCGGGGCGTGCGTCGTCCGAGACGTGGGCCGGGGCTGCCGGGCGGGAGGCGTCCGGGACGGTGGTCGAAGCCGCGCGCGGTGAGCCGTCCGCGGCATCCGCCCCGCGCGGTTCGCCGCCGAACACCGCCCGGTACTCCGCCTCTCGCCACAGTTCCGCGTGCGGTCCCACCGCTCGCACTCGACCCCCGTCCAGCCAGGCCACCGCGTCCGCGCGGGCCGCTGTCGCGGCGCGGTGGGCGACCAGCAGGCGGGTGCCGTCCGTGTCAGCGCCCACCAGGGCTTGTGCGATGCGGGCCTCGGTCACCGTGTCGAGGCTGGAGAGGGCGTCGTCGAGGATCAGGAGCCGGCCGCCGTGGGCGAACGCCCGGGCGAGGCCGAGGCGTTGGGACTCGCCGCCGGAGCGCGGGGCGTCGGCGACGAGCGTGCCGTAGCCCCGGGGGAGGCGGCTGACGAAGTCGTCCGCGTGGGCGGTGCGGGCCGCTTCCCGGATCCGGGCGGGTGCGGGAGAGGGCAGGCCGAGGCCGATCTCCTCCTCGAGCGTGCCGCCGAGGAGGGCCGGGCGGTCGAAGGCGTAGGCGACGGACCGGCGCAGTTCGTCGTGGGAGAGTGCGCGCAGGGGCACCCCGTCGAGCAGGACCTCCCCGGCATCGGGTTCGGCGAGCCGTCCGGCGACCGCGGCGAGTAGGGACTTGCCCGCGCCCGAGCGGCCCACGACGGCGAGGGTCGTCCCGCCGGGGACGACGAGGTCGACGCCGTCGAGGACGGTACGGCCGCCGCGCCGGGCGGTGATCCCGCGCAGTTCGAGACGGCCGGGACCGGGAGGCAGCCGGCTCCCGCCGTACTCCGGGACCGGTTCCGCGAGGACCTCGTCGAGGCGTCCGGCCGCCGCCCGGGCCCGGGCCAGACCGGAGAGCTGGCCGACCAGGACGCCGACGCCGGTCGCGAGCACCACGTAGCGGGAGGCCGCGAGCACGTCGCCCACGGACAGTTGTCGGCGGGCGAGCAGGACCCCGGCCACGGCGACGACGGCCAGCTGGAGCAGGGGCGCGACGGCGACGGACTGGCCCGAGGCCCGTCCCTGCACCTGCCACATGCGGTGCCCGGCGCGGGACAGCTCGGGCAGCGGGCGCAGAATCCGGGCGGTCTCGCGGTCCTCCGTGCCGGCGGCCCGGATGGTGCGGTGGCCGCCGACGGCTTCGCTGAGCGCCTGCGCGATCCGTCCCTGCACCTCCTGGTAGCGGGTGACGCACTCCCTGGTGTCCCGGGAGAACGCGCGCAGCAGCAGGGCCAGCACCGGGGCTCCGGCCAACCCGGCAGCAGCCGCCCCCGGCACACGAAAGCGCCGGTCCGCTGTGGCCGCGTCCCCCGCGGGCCACCTCGAACCGGCGCCTTCTCGTGCTCCCCCGTGTTCCCCCGTACCCCCGTTGGGCCCCCCGTTCGGTCGTTCCCCCGGGCCCCCGTGCCTCGCTCCCGCCGACCTGAGCCGGCGGAAGGAGCGGATCCGGGTCGGCTCCGTTCCGGCGCCCCGTGTCGCCGGTGCCGGAGCCGTGCCCCTTTCCGTGCCCCTACTCTCTCGTTCGCGCAGGTCGGGCCCCATCCGCGCGCGTACTCATCTCTCCCCCTAGGTACGGATACTCAGTCGTCCGCGCTCACCCCCAGGACGCGCTGTGGCCGAGTGGTTACGATCGCCTCCGTGTCCGTACTCCCTCTGGTCTTCACCAGCGGCTGGGCCAGCGGCGTCAACGCGTACGCCGTGGTCCTGCTGCTCGGCGTGTTCGGCGCGACGGGGCTGAGCGACGACGTCCCCGAGACCCTCCAGCGCCCTGAGGTGCTCGTCACAGCCGGCCTGCTCTTCCTGTGCGAGGCGGTGGCCGACAAGATCCCGTACGTCGACTCGGCCTGGGACTCGGTCCACACGGTGGTCCGCCCGGTCGCGGGCGCCTGGGTCGGCGCCCTCCTGGCCGGCCAGAGCGGTTCGCTCAACGACGTGGTCGCGGGCCTGGTGGGCGGCTCCACGGCCCTGGCCAGCCACACGGTCAAGGCAGGCACCCGCATGGCCGTGAACGCCTCCCCGGAGCCCTTCAGCAACATCGTCCTGAGCCTGGCGGAGGACTTGGGCGTAGGCGGCATCGTCACGTTCGCGATGTTCCACCCGAAGGCGGCGGCGATCATCGCGGCGGTACTGCTGGTGCTCGGCCTGATCGTGCTCTACTTCCTGATCTCCCGGATCAGAAGATTCCGTAGACGCAGGGCGCAGCGCCGAGAAGAAAAAAGACTGGCAGCACGAAAACCCACCTAGGGGCGCGGGGAACTGCGCGACAAACCACGACGAGCCCGCACCCGACAACGCACCCCCGACCTGGTTGTCAGTGGCGGCCGATAAAGTCGCCGGCATGGGACAGATCGCGGTGATCGGCGCCGGCATGGGCGCAATGGCGGCAGCCGCCCGCCTGGCCGTCGCAGGCCATCGCGTGGCGGTGTACGAGCGCACGGACACGTACGGCGGTGCGGTGCGCAAGTACGAACGGGACGGCTTCCGCTTCGACACCGGCCCCGGCCTGCTCACCCTCCCCGCGGTCTGGCGTGACCTGTTCCTCAAGACCGGCAAGGAGCCCCTGGAGTCGGCCGTCGAGCTGGTCCAGGTCGACCCGTCCTCCCGGCACCTCTTCCAGGACGGCACCGAGGTCTCCCTGCCGAACGCCTCCCGCGCGGGAGTGATCGAGGCCCTGGACACGGCACTCGGCGCGGACGCGGGCGCCCGCTGGGGCGACTTCCTGATCCGGGCCCGAGAGGCCTGGGACCGCACCCGCAGACCGCTCCTGGAGGAGCCGCTGTGGCCCAACTGGTCGGTCCTAGAGCGCGAGCCGTACCCGGCGGTGCCGTACAAGAAGTTCCTGCGCACCCGGCGGGCCTGCACCCTGTACGAGATCGGCCGCTGGGAGCTCCGGGACCCCCGCCTCTCTGCACTGCTGGACGGCTACGCGCTCGCGTACGGCATCGACCCCGGCATCGCTCCGGCGAGCGCGGCCGTACTGCCGTACATGGAGCACGCCTTCGGGACCTGGTATGTCCGGGGCGGCATGCGGGAGTTGGCGCGCGCGGTGTACGAGCGGTGCCTCAAGCGCAGGGTCGAGTTCCACTTCGGCGCCGAGGTCACCGGGATCCTGGAGAAGGACGGTCGGGCGGCGGGGCTGGAGCTGGCCGACGGGACGGTGGTGGAGGCGGACTTCGTCGTCGGCGCGGGCCCCTGGCGACTGCGGGACCTCGTCCCCGGACCCCGGAAGCTCTACGGCGCGAAGGACATCGAGCCCGAACCCGAGGACCGTCACCCGGGCCGGGTCGTGGTGTGCCTCGCCCTGCGCGGCGCGCGCGAGGCGGGAGCCGCACACCGCACGGTCGTGCACGGCCCCGACGCGGGGGACGAAATGCCCTCGTTCCAGCACGGCGAGCTGCCCGATCACCCCACCGTACGGATCGACCGCCCGGACGACCCGGCCCTGCGCCCCGACGACGAGCACGAGTCCATGGTGCTGACGGCGACGGTCTCGTCCGCCAGGGACTACGACTGGTCCGTCCCGGGTGCCGCCGATTCCTTCGCGGACCTGATGATCGCCGCCGCCGAACGCGCCGTACCGGGGCTGCGGGAGCGACTGCTGTGGCGCGAGGTACGGACACCCCTGGACACCGAGCGGGAGACCGGGTCCACGGGCGGTGCCGTACCCCCGCCGTCACTGGCCGGTGGCGAGGGGACCCTGCATCCGTCCAACACCACCGCCATACCCGGCCTGTTCACCGTAGGCGGCTGGTCCCACCCCGGCGGTGGTCTCGCTCACGCCGGGATGTCGGGCGCCCTGGTGGCCGGGTTGATCGTGGAGGGCCCGGAGTTCCGCGGCTCGCAGTGACCCGCGGTCCGGCGCCGACGCGCGGTCGTCAGAAACGGTACTGCTCGTCGTAGCCCTGGCCCTGCTGGCCCTGGCCGTTGTTCTCCTGGTAGTAGCCCTGCTGCTCGGGCGGCAGTTCGGCGCCGTACTCGTCGGTGCGCTGCTGCGGCACCCACACCCCGCCCGCCGGGGTCTCGCCGTACGTCCCGTACTGGTCGTAGCCCTGCTGGCCGTACTGCTGCTGGCCGCCGTAGGAGGTGTCGTACGACGCCCCGCCGTAGGTCTGGGTGCCGATGTACGGGTCGGAGTAGGCGGCGTACTGCTGCTGGGACGGGTCGTAGCCGTACTGCTGCTGGTCGTACCCGGAGTAGCCGTCGTAGCCGTACTGCTGCTGGTCGGCGGCGGCCGTCGCGTACTGGTCCTGGGACTGGCCCGCGGCCGCGTAGGACGGGTCGCCCGCGGCGTAGCCGTTGTCGTTGTATATGCCGTAGGAGCCGGTGTCGTCGGGCATGGGCTGCGGCTCGTAGACCGTGGTGGTCTCGGCGGCCGTGGGGGCGCCGGAGCGGGTGGGCGTGAAGACGTCGTCGCGGTCGTAGTCGTCGCCGTAGCCGACGCTGTCGGGGCGGCCCTGGTCGTAGCCGCCCTCGTCGCCGTAGCGGTTCTCCTCGGCGTAGCCGGCGGTCTCGCCCTGCTCCAGGTCGGAGACCTCCAGGGTCGGGTCCTGGTGACGCTCCCGGCGGGTCTTCTTGCCGCCGGTCAGGCTGGTCAGGGCGGCGGGCGGGTCGACCGCCCAGCCCTGTTCGAAGCCACGGCGGAACGACAGCGTGACGTAGGTCTGGCCGACCGCGAAGGCGACCGCGCCCAGCCCGATGACGATCACCGACGGCATGAGCACGCCGAGGACCACGCCGAGGAAGCCGACGAAGGCGAGCAGTCGCCAGCGCAGTCGCGCCTTGTACTGCAGCAGCACCTCGCCGAGCAGCCACAGCGCGACGATTCCGAACGCGATGTAGAGGACCGTCCAGCCCATGTACGCCCCTCTCCCAGTGGCCGCCTACGCAGTGTGACGTATGTCCGGGCAGCCGGTCTAGGCCTGCGGTGGGTGGTGCAGGCCCAGGTTCTCGTAGATTTCCAGGGTCGCCGTGGAGTTGTTGAGCGTGATGAAGTGCAGTCCGGGCACTCCCTCGGCCAGCAGCCGTGCGCAGAACTCCGTGGCGAACTCGATTCCGATCGAGCGTACAGCCGTCGGATCGTCCTTGGCTGTGAGGATCCGCTCTTTCAGGGCCGCGGGGATGTGCGCGTTGCTGAGCTGCGGCAGCCGTTCCAGCATCCGCACGCTGGTCACGGGCATGACCTCGGGGATGACGGGGGTCGCGCAGCCGGCCGCTTCGACTCGGTCACGCAGCCGCAGATAGGACTCCGGCTGGAAGAACATCTGCGTGATGGCGTAGTCGGCGCCGGCCCGGCACTTGTCGACGAAGTGCGTGACGTCGGCGTCCCAGTCGGCGGAGCGCGGGTGCATCTCCGGGAAGGCGGCGACGCCGACGCAGAAGTCGCCCGACTCCTTGATGAGGCGCACGAGTTCGGCGGCGTAGGCCAGGCCCTGGGGGTGCCGCACCCACTCGCCCATCGGGTCGCCGGGCGGGTCGCCCCGTACGGCCAGGATGTTGCGGATCCCGGCGTCGGCGTACTGGCCGATGATGTTGCGCAGCTCGGCGATGGAGTGGTTGACCGCGGTGAGGTGGGCGACCGGGGTCAGGGTGGTGTCCGCGACGATCTGCTGGGTCTCCTTGACGGTGCCCGCGCGGGTGGAGCCGCCGGCGCCGTAGGTCACGGAGACGAAGTCGGGGGCGACCGCCTCGACCCTCCTCAGCGCGCTCCAGAGGTTCCGCTCACCCTTGGGGGTCTTCGGCGCCGAGAACTCGAACGAGTACGTCGTCTTGCCTGCGGTGAGCATGTCGCGCACGGTGCGGGCGCGGTCAGTCCTGGTGGATGCGGTTCCGAGGGCCATACCCGAAGGTTAGTCAGGGCGCGGCGGCCACCCAACCGAATCGAGGAAATTTGCCCGCTTTGTCGATTTGTTGTCCCTGTGTTGTCCACCCCTCGGACACCTGAACCGGTCACTCAGCGTGTCTGAGCCGCTTCGCGAACTCCGCGGCGGCCTCGCCCGGGTCGTCGGCCCCGGTGATCGCCCGCACGACCACGACCCGGCGGGCCCCCGCCTCCAGGACCTCGTCGAGGTTGCCGAGGTCGATGCCGCCGATGGCGAACCAGGGGCGGTCGGTGCCGAGGGCGGCGGTGTACCGGACCAGGTCGAGTCCGGGGGCGTGGCGGCCGGGCTTGGTCGGGGTCGGCCAGCAGGGGCCGGTGCAGAAGTAGTCGACGCCCTCCTGGACGGCGGCCGCGGCGGCCTCCGCCTCGGCGTGCGTGGAGCGGCCGATCAGGACGGCGTCGCCGAGGATCGCGCGGGCGGCGGGGACGGGCAGGTCGCCCTGGCCGAGGTGGAGCACGTCGGCGCCGGCGGCGTGGGCGACGTCGGCCCGGTCGTTGACCGCGAGGAGCCTGCCGTGCCGGGCGCAGGCGTCGGCGAAGACCGCCAGGTGCTCCAGCTCCTCGGCAGCCTCCATGCCCTTGTCGCGCAGCTGCACGATGTCGACGCCGTTCGCCAGGACGGCGTCCAGGAAGTCGGCGAGGTCGCCCTGCTCCCTGCGGGCGTCCGTGCAGAGGTAGAGACGGGCGTCGGACAGCTGGGCGCGGGCGGTGTCGGGCATGCGTGTGGCTCCCCCGGGTCGGTGGCGTACGGGCCGTGCTCGACCGCGGCCGGAGCCCGCTCGGGCCCGGCCCGTACGCCGGCGGTGCTGGTCAGGTCAGACGGCGAGCGCCTGGGCCCGGCGCTTCACCTCCGTGCCGCGATTCTCGCTCAGGGCCTGTGCGGGGGTGCCGGGCAGGCTGTCGTCGGGGGTGAAGAGCCACTCCAGCATCTCTTCGTCGGTGAAGCCGTCGTCCCGCAGGAGCGTCAGGGTGCCGGTCAGGCCCTTGACGACCTTCTGCTCGGCCCCGTCGATGAAGGCTGCGGGGACGTGCAGCGCGTTGTTCTCACCGCGGCGTACGGCGATGAGCTGGCCCTCCTTGACCAGCTGCCGCACCCGCGTCACCTCGACGTCCAGCATCTCTGCGATGTCGGGGAGGGTGAGCCAGGCGGGGACGAGAGCATCGGTTTTTGCGTCAATCTCGGTCACGTCACCAAGCGTGCCATCCCGCACTGACAGGAGGAAGTCGGGGCCGTCCGACCTGTGGAAAACTCCGGCTCCGGCGGATCCGCCGGACAGGCCCTAGACGGCGGCCGTCTTGAGCGGGCGGGCCGGGTCCGTCAGCAGTTCCGGGTCCATCACCGCGCCCGCCTCGATCAGCCGTCGCCCCTGGGCGAGGTCCCGGGGCCGCCCCACCGCCAGCAGGGCCACGAGACGGTTCTCCCGGAGCCAGCAGACCGACCAGGCCGGTCCGGACGGCTCGCCGCGCCACAGGGCCGTGTCGGCGGCGGCGTGATGGCCGGCGTACTGGACGAAGCGGCCGAACTGCTCGGACCAGAAGTACGGGACCGGGTCGTAGACCGCGGGGGTCTCGCCCTGGATGTTCGCGGCCACCGTGCGCGGGCCCTGGAGGGCGTTGTCCCAGTGGTGGACGAGCAGCCGCTCGCCGTAGCGGCCGGACGGGAAGGAGGCGCAGTCGCCGACGGCGTAGACGTCCGGGACGGAGGTGCGCAGCCGGTCGTCGGCGAGGACCTCGCGGTGCGCGCCGAGTTCGACGCCCGACCCGGCGAGCCAGGCGGTGGCGGGGCGGGCCCCGATGCCGACCACGACCGCGCCCGCGGCGATCCGCGAGCCGTCGTCCAGGACGACCGCGCCGGGCTCGACGCGCGCCACGCGCGCGTGGGTGCGCAGCGAGACCCCAGCGTCGGCGTACCAGGAGGCCGGCCGCGGCGAGGCGCTTGACGAGGTCGGCGACGGTGGGCCGGGACAGGCCGGTGAGCTGCTTCAACTGC
>NZ_JBEYVC010000241.1:0-13334 GCF_040643855.1 Streptomyces sp. NPDC047072
CGTCTACCCCGGCTACGGCTTCCTCTCCGAGAACCCGGAACTCGCGCGCGCCTGCGAGGAGGCGGGCATCACCTTCGTCGGCCCGAGCGCCGACATCCTCGAACTGACCGGCAACAAGGCCCGCGCGGTCGCCGCCGCCCGCGCCGCGGGAGTGCCGGTCCTGGGCTCCTCGGCGCCCTCGGACGACGTGGACGAGCTGGTCCGGGCCGCCGACGAGATCGGCTTCCCCGTCTTCGTGAAGGCCGTCGCCGGTGGTGGCGGCCGCGGTATGCGCCGGGTCGAGAACCCCGCCCAGCTGCGCGAGTCCATCGAGGCCGCCGCCCGCGAGGCCGCCTCCGCCTTCGGCGACTCGACCGTCTTCCTGGAGAAGGCCGTCGTCGAGCCCCGCCACATCGAGGTGCAGATCCTCGCCGACGGCCAGGGCAACGTCATCCACCTCTACGAGCGCGACTGCTCGGTCCAGCGCCGCCACCAGAAGGTCATCGAGCTGGCCCCCGCGCCCAACCTCGACCCGGCCCTGCGCGACCGCATCTGCGCCGACGCCGTGCGCTTCGCCCGCGAGATCGGCTACCGCAACGCGGGCACCGTGGAGTTCCTCCTCGACCGCGACGGCAACCACGTCTTCATCGAGATGAACCCGCGTATCCAGGTCGAGCACACGGTCACCGAGGAGGTCACCGACGTCGACCTCGTCCAGGCGCAGCTGCGGATCGCGGCGGGCGCCACCCTCGCCGACCTCGGGCTCTCCCAGGAGACGGTGCAGCTGCACGGCGCGGCCCTCCAGTGCCGTATCACCACCGAGGACCCCGCCAACGGCTTCCGCCCGGACACCGGCCGCATCAGCGCCTACCGCTCGCCCGGCGGCTCGGGCATCCGCCTCGACGGCGGAACGACCCACGCCGGTACGGAGATCAGCGCCCACTTCGACTCGATGCTGGTCAAACTCACCTGCCGGGGCCGGGACTTCACCACCGCGGTCAACCGGGCCCGGCGTGCCGTCGCCGAGTTCCGCATCCGCGGTGTGGCCTCCAACATCCCCTTCCTGCAAGCGGTGCTGGACGACCCGGACTTCCAGGCGGGCCATGTCACCACGGCGTTCATCGAGCAGCGCCCGCACCTGCTGACGGCCCGTCACTCGGCCGACCGCGGCACGAAGTTGCTCACCTACCTGGCCGACGTGACGGTCAACAAGCCGCACGGCGAGCGGCCCGACCTGATCGACCCGGTCACCAAGCTGCCGCGCGTGGACTCTGCGGGAGAGCCGCCCGCCGGCTCCAAGCAGAAGCTCACCGAACTGGGCCCCGAGGGCTTCGCCCGCTGGCTGCGCGAGTCCCCGACCATCGGCGTCACCGACACCACCTTCCGCGACGCCCACCAGTCGCTGCTCGCGACCCGCGTCCGTACGAAGGACATGCTCGCCGTCGCCCCGGCCGTCGCCCGCACCCTGCCCGAGCTGCTCTCCCTGGAGTGCTGGGGCGGCGCGACCTACGACGTCGCCCTGCGCTTCCTCGCCGAGGACCCCTGGGAGCGGCTCGCCGCCCTGCGCGCGGCCGTCCCCAACATCTGCCTCCAGATGCTGCTGCGCGGCCGCAACACCGTCGGCTACACCCCGTACCCGACCGAGGTGACCGACGCCTTCGTGCAGGAGGCCGCCGAGACCGGCATCGACATCTTCCGCATCTTCGACGCCCTCAACGACGTCAGCCAGATGCGCCCCGCCATCGAGGCCGTACGCGCCACGGGCACGTCCATCGCCGAGGTCGCCCTCTGCTACACCTCGGACCTGTCCGACCCGAACGAGCGCCTCTACACCCTCGACTACTACCTCCGCCTCGCCGAGCAGATCGTCGAGGCCGGGGCCCACGTCCTGGCCGTCAAGGACATGGCGGGCCTGCTCAGGGCTCCGGCCGCCGCCAAGCTCGTCTCCGCCCTGCGCCGCGAGTTCGACCTGCCGGTCCACATCCACACCCACGACACCGCCGGCGGCCAGCTCGCCACCTACCTGGCCGCCATCCAGGCGGGCGCAGACGCCGTGGACGGCGCGGTCGCCTCCATGGCCGGGACGACCTCGCAGCCCTCCCTGACCGCGCTCGTCGCGGCGACCGACCACTCCGAGCGGCCCACGGGGCTGGATCTGCGGGCCGTCGGGAACCTGGAGCCTTACTGGGAGAGCGTCCGCCGCGTGTATGCCCCCTTCGAGGCGGGTCTCGCCTCCCCGACCGGGCGCGTCTACGACCACGAGATCCCCGGCGGGCAGCTGTCCAACCTGCGCACCCAGGCCGTGGCGCTCGGCCTCGGCGACCGCTTCGAGGACATCGAGGCGATGTACGCGTCCGCCGACCGCATCCTCGGCCACCTGGTCAAGGTCACCCCGTCCTCCAAGGTCGTCGGCGACCTCGCCCTGCACCTCGTCGGCGCCGGAGTCGACCCGGCCGACTTCGAGCAGACCCCCGACCGCTACGACATCCCCGACTCGGTCATCGGCTTCCTGCGCGGCGAGCTGGGCACCCCGCCCGGCGGCTGGCCCGAGCCCTTCCGCACCAAGGCCCTCCAGGGCCGCGCCGACGCCAAGCCCGTCCAGGAACTGACCGCCGAGGACCGCGCGGGCCTGGAGAAGGACCGCCGCTCCACCCTCAACCGGCTGCTCTTCCCCGGCCCGACCCGCGAGTACGAGACGCACCGCCAGACCTACGGCGACACCAGCCTCCTGGACAGCAAGGACTTCTTCTACGGTCTGCGCCCGGGCCAGGAGTACGCCGTCGACCTGGAGCCCGGTGTCCGGCTCCTCATCGCCGTGGAGGCGATCGGCGAGGCCGACGAGCGGGGCATGCGCACGGTGATGTCCACGCTCAACGGCCAGCTGCGGCCCATCCAGATCCGTGACGTCGCCGCCTCCTCCGACCTCCCGACCACGGAGAAGGCCGACCGGTCCGACCCGGGCCATGTCGCCGCGCCCTTCGCCGGTGTGGTCACCCTCGCGGTCGCCGAGGGCGACGAGGTGACGGCCGGGGCGACCGTGGCCACCATCGAGGCGATGAAGATGGAGGCCACGATCACCGCGTCGAAGTCGGGACGGGTCTCCCGGATCGCCATCAACAAGGTGCAGCAGGTGGAGGGCGGGGACCTGCTGGTCGAGATCGGCTGACCCCGGGGGCTGCTCCGGAACGGTGACGCCCGCTTCCATATAGCGCACCGCCATTGCGGCTTCATGTCGGTGCGCTGAGTCTGGGTGCATGTCCCGGGCGGCGAGGAGGACGGGCGATGGCGACTGACACCGGCACACCGGACGCCGAACGGCGACGGCTGGCCGAAGCCGACGCGGGCACGGCCCCCTGGCGACGCTGGGGGCCGTACCTGAGCGAACGTCAGTGGGGCACCGTCCGCGAGGACTACAGCGAGAACGGCGACGCCTGGTCGTACTTCACCCACGACCAGGCCCGCTCCCGCGCCTACCGCTGGGGCGAGGACGGCATCGCCGGGATCAGCGACGACAAGCAGCGCCTGTGCTTCGCGCTCGCCCTGTGGAACGGCCGCGATCCCATCCTCAAGGAGCGGATGTTCGGCCTCACCAACGCGGAGGGCAACCACGGCGAGGACGCGAAGGAGTACTGGTTCCACCTCGACAACACGCCCACCCACTCGTACATGAAGTACCTGTACAAGTACCCGCAGGGCGAGTTCCCCTACGGCGACCTCGTGGCCGTCAACCGCGAGCGCGGCCGCCAGGACTTCGAGTACGAGCTGCTCGACACCGGGATCTTCGACGAGGACCGCTACTTCGACGTGTTCGTCGAGTACGCCAAGGCGGGCCCCGAGGACCTGCTGATCGAGATCACCGCGCACAACCGAGGCCCCGACGAGGCGGTCCTGCACCTCCTGCCGACCCTGTGGTTCCGGCACACCTGGTCGTGGGCGGGCGGGACGGCGGTGCCCTCGATGTGCGCGACGGAGGGAGCCGTCCGGGCCGATCACGACGAACTCGGCACCCGCAGGCTGTACTTCGACGGCGGGTCGGCCCTCTTCACCGACAACGAGACCGACAACGAGCGCGTCTTCGGCAGCCCCAACACCACGCCGTACGTCAAGGACGGCATCGACCGGTACGTCGTCCAGGGCCTTCACGAAGCCGTGAACCCCGCGCAGACCGGCACCAAGGCCGCCGTCCACCACGTCCTGACGATCCCCGCCGGAGACAGCGCCCGCATCCGTCTGCGTCTGACGGACGCCGAACTCATGGATCCCTGGGGCGAGTTCGACGTCGTGCTCGACCTCCGCCGCACCGAGGCCGACACCTTCTACGCCGGTGTCACCCCCGACGGCATGAGCGACGAGGAGCGACGGCTCGTCCGGCAGGCGCTCGCCGGGATGCTGTGGAGCAAGCAGTACTACTACCTCGACGTCGAGCGCTGGCTCGCCGAGCACGGCGTCGACCCGCTCGGCGCCGACCCCCGTATCCGCAACAGCGCCTGGTACCACATGGTCAACGACGAGGTCATGTCGATGCCGGACACCTGGGAGTACCCCTGGTTCGCCGCCTGGGACCTCGCCTTCCACACCCTCGCCCTGTCGATGGTCGACATCGGCTTCGCCAAGGGCCAGTTGGAGCTGCTGCTGCGCCGCCTCTACCTCCACCCCAACGGCCAGATCCCGGCGTACGAATGGAACTTCGGGGACGTCAACCCGCCCGTGCACGCCTGGGCCGTCCTCTTCGTCTACGAACTGGAGAAGCACCGCACCGGCCGCGGCGACCGCTCCTTCCTGGAGAACGCCTACCAGAAGCTGATGAAGAACTTCACCTGGTGGCTCAACCGCAAGGACGTGGACGGCAACAACGTCTTCCAGGGCGGCTTCCTCGGCCTCGACAACATCGGCGTCTTCGACCGCAGCGCCCCCCTGCCCACCGGCGGCCACCTCGACCAGGCCGACGGCACCGCCTGGATGGCCCTGTACTGCCAGAACCTCCTCGACATCGCCATCGAACTCGCCGTGGACAACCCGGTCTACGTCGAGCAGGCGCAGATGCTCTTCGAGCACTTCGCGTGGATCGCCGTCGCCATGAACCGCATCGGCAAGGACAACGCCAGCCTCTGGGACGAGGAGGACGGCTTCTTCTACGACGTCCTGCGGCTCCCCGACGGCAGCGCGACCCGGCTGAAGGTGAGGTCCCTGGTCGGCTTGATACCGCTGGCGGCGACGAGCGTGATCGGCGGCCGGGTCGACCGGAGCTTCCCCGAACTGGTCGAGGGGGCACGGGAGTTCATTCACCGGCACCCGGCCGTCGAGGCCTTCGTGACCCAGCACGCCCCGGCGGATCCGGACGCCGACGGGCGCTTCCTGTTCGCCCTGTTCGGCGAGGACCGGCTGCGCCGCGTGCTGGCGCGGATGCTGGACGAGGAGGAGTTCCTCGGCCCGCACGGCATCCGGTCCCTTTCCCGCCACCACGCGAAGCACCCGTACCGCTTCGAGGTGCACGGCGAGACCTACGGCGTCGGCTATCTGCCCGCCGAGTCCGACTCGGGCATGTTCGGCGGCAACTCCAACTGGCGCGGCCCGGTGTGGTTCCCGATGAACCTCCTGCTGATCCGCGCCCTGCTCAACCTGCACGGCTACCACGGCCCCGACTTCACCGTGGAGTGCCCGACCGGCTCGGGACGAGAGCTCAACCTCTACGAGGTCGCCCGGGAGATCTCCGACCGGCTCACCGCCACCTTCCTCCCCGACACCGACGGCCACCGGCCGGTCCACGGCGCCCAGCCCAAGTTCGCCAAGGACCCGCACTGGAAGGACCTGATCCTCTTCTACGAGTACTTCCACGGCGACAACGGCGCCGGCCTCGGCGCCTCCCACCAGACCGGCTGGACCGGCCTGGTCGCGGCCACCGCCACCCTGTTCCACGCGATCAGCGCGGACGACTGGCACCGGGGCGGACGGGAGTCGCTGTCATGACGGTGATCTACGAGATCAACACCCTTGTCTGGCTGGGAGAGTTGAGCCGCCGCTACGGGCGTCCGGTCACTCTGGGGGAGGTGCCGGAGGAGGTATGGGACTCCCTGGTGCTCCCCGGCATCGACACCGTCTGGCTGATGGGCGTCTGGGAACGCAGCCCGGCCGGGCTCCGGATCGCCCTGAGCAACGGGGAGTTGACGGCCTCCTTCCGCGACGCCCTCCCCGATGTCACCGAGGCGGACATCGCCGGATCGCCGTACTGCGTACGGAACTACGTCGTCGATCCGGCGCTGGGCGGCCCCGAGGGCCTGGCCGCCGCGCGCGCCCGACTGGCCGCGCGCGGAATGCGGTTGATCCTCGACTACGTGCCCAATCACGTGGCCCCCGACCACCCCTGGCTCACCGAACGCCCCGACTGTCTGGTCCGGGGGAGCGCGGAGGATCTCGCCCGAGCCCCGGGCGACTTCATCGAGGCCGGGGGCGGGATCTACGCCCGCGGCCGCGACCCGTACTTCCCTCCCTGGCCCGACGTGGTCCAACTGAACGCCTTCAGCGAGGAGTTGCGGACGGCGGCCGTCGAGACGCTCGTGTCGATCGGCGACCAGGCCGACGGCGTCCGCTGCGACATGGCGATGCTGCTCATGAACGACATCTTCGGCAAGACCTGGGGCGACCGCGCGGGCACGGCCCCCGCCGAGGACTTCTGGCCGTACGTCATCCCACGCGTCCGCGCCCGCCACCCCGACCTCCTCTTCGTCGCCGAGGCCTACTGGGACCTCGAATGGGCCCTCCAGCAGCAGGGCTTCGACCACTGCTACGACAAGCGCCTCTACGACCGCCTCCTGCACGAGGACGCCGACGCGGTCCGCGCCCACCTCGGCGCCGACCCCTTCTACCAGCGCGGCCTGGTCCGCTTCCTGGAGAACCACGACGAGCCACGGGCGGCCGCGGTGTTCCCCGCGGACAGGGAGCGCGCGGCCGCCGTGACCGTGGCGACCCTGCCCGGCGCGACCCTCTGGCACGAGGGCCAGTTCGAGGGCCGCCGGGTGCGCCCACCGGTCTTCCTGAACCGCAGGCCGCAGGAACCCTCCGACATCGCGTTGCGCGACTTCTACGGCCGGCTGCTTCCCGCCGCTGCCGCCGTCCGCCGGGGCGACTGGCGGCCGCTGACCCCGGTGGGCTGGCCCGACAACGACACCCACCGCGCCCTGCTCGCCTGGACCTGGACGCATCCGGACGCCCGCCACCTGGTCGTGGTGAACGACTCCGACCACCCCGCCCAGGCCCGGCTGTCCCTGCCCTGGGACGACCTGCGCGGACGCCGACACCGCCTCACCGACCTGCTCGACGGGAAGGTGTACGACCGTGACGGAGACGAACTGGCCGACTCCGGACTGTTCGTGTCCCTGGAGCCCTGGGGGTGCCACGCCTTCGAGTGGTGAGGGCCACGCCACGGGCGTACGGTCGTACGGAGACCATGAGCACCGACCCGCAGGCCCGTTCTGCACCGCGCACCACCCCACCGGACTCCGGCGGCGGTGGGAACGCCATGGCCCTGCTCGTGATCGCGTCCTGCCAGCTCATGGTGGTGCTCGACATCACCATCGTGAACATCGCGCTCCCGCACATCCAGACCTCCCTGGACTTCTCCACGACCAGCCTCGCCTGGGTCGTCAACGCCTACACGCTCACCTTCGGCGGCCTGCTGCTGCTCGGCGGGCGCGCGGGGGACATCCTCGGCAGACGGCGGGTCTTCATCTGCGGAGTGCTGCTGTTCGTCCTCGCCTCGCTGCTCGGCGGGCTCGCCCAGAACGAGACCCAACTCCTCGCGGCGCGCGCCCTGCAGGGTGTCGGCGGGGCGATCGCCTCCCCGACCTCGCTGGCCCTGATCAGCACGACCTTCCGTGAAGGCCCCGAGCGCAACCGGGCGTTCGGCGTCTTCGCCGCGGTCTCGGCCGGCGGCGGCGCGATCGGACTGCTGGCCGGAGGGATCCTCGTCGAGTGGCTGAACTGGCGGTGGGTGCTCTTCGTCAACGTCCCCATCGGACTGCTCATCGCGCTCGCCACGCCCCGCTGGATCCGCGAGTCCGAGCGCCACCCCGGCAACTTCGACATCACCGGCGCGCTGACCGCCACCGCGGGCATGGTGCTGCTGGTGTACGGCTTCATCCGGGCCGCTCAGGAGGGCTGGCGGGACACGCTCACTCTCTGCTCCTTTGCAGGGGCGGTCGTCCTGCTCGTGGTGTTCGTGCTGGTCGAGAAGCGTTCCCGGCAGCCCATCACCCCGCTGCACATGTTCGCCGACCGCAACCGCGCGGGCACCTACGGCATCATGCTGTGCCTCGCGGCCGCGATCTTCGGCATGTTCTTCTTCCTGACCCTCTTCACCCAGAACGTCCTGGGCTTCAGCCCGTTGGCGACCGGTTTCGCGTTCCTGCCGGTCAGCGCGGTGATCGCGGTCGGCGCCGGACTGGCCTCGCGGTTCCTGCCCGTGTACGGACCCAAGCCGTTCATGGTGGTGGGCGCGATCCTCGCGGCGGCGGGGCTTGCCTGGCTGACGCTGACGGACGTCCACTCGACGTACGCGGGCAGTGTCCTCGGACCGATGCTGGTCTTCAGCCTCGGCATGGGCATGGAGTTCGTCTCCCTGACGTTGATGGCGCTCTCCAACGTGCCCACCGAGGAGACCGGCGCGGCCTCCGGACTCCTCAACGCCACGCAGCAGGTGGGCGGTTCACTCGGGCTCTCCATCCTGGTCACGATGTTCGGCACGGCCAGCACCAACGAGGCGGAGAAGCAGGTCCCGCGCTTCCTGGCCCAGGCCACCCCGGCCGAACGCCGCCTCTTCGACCGCACCGGGCAACTCCCGGGCTCCTGGGGCGACGAGGTCCTCACCGCCGGCGCCTCCGCCGCCTTCGTCATGGCCGCGATCTTCACGGTGGTCGCCGCACTGATCGCCGTGGTGGTCATCCAGGTCCGCCCGTCCGACCTGGAACGGCTGAAGGGCGGACCGATGCCGGGCCCTTGACCTCTACAGTTCGGGCCCGTCCAGCCCCGCACCGGCGTCGGGGTCGGGGTTGAACACCGGGTGGTAGCTCTCCGGAGGCGCGAGATAGGTGGTCGGCAGTCCACCGGTGTCGATGACGATCTGGTCCACCGCGATCGCGGGGTCGACCATGAAGATCCGCAGGACATGCTCGCCGGGCTCGGTGACGGTCACCGTCGTGGTCAACCGCTCGACGCCGTCCTCGACCTGGCGTGCCCAGGCGTCCCCGCGGTTCCCGGTGGCGACGGCCTGTCCCGACAGCACGGTGACCGGCTGGTCGTCGAGCCCGACCGCCAGCCGCCGCTTCCCGCGCTCGTCCAGGGAGGGCAGCCGGAAGACGGTGATAGGGAAGGTTCCGGTGCTGCTGAACCGCACCCGGTACCGCAACTCCGGTGCCAGGGAGGCGAGATCACCGGTGATCGGGGCCGCCGTGGACGGCGTCGCCTCGACCGCTCCGGTACGGCGGCCCAGACCGGGCACGGTCCCCCAGCGGGAGCCGCCCCGCGCCACCCTCCGGTCGGCGTGCCGGGCGTCGATCGACACATACCCGTGGGCCTCGGCGAAGCCCCGCGCTCTTCTGCGGCCGTTGACCACCCGCAACGGCACCTCGAAGCGCTGCCCGGCGCCGCTGAAGACGACCACGGCGTCCTGCGTGCCCTCGGGAGCGCGCTCCCAGTCGATCTCCACCCACACCCGCCGCTGCTCGGTCAGCGTGCCACCGGCCGCGCTCGGCACCACCCACGGGTGACTGACCTCGACCGACCAATCCAGCGGCAGGAAACCGGTGTTGAAGACATCGACGAAGCGCCGGTCACGGGTGTAGGAGGAGAACGAGAGGGGCCGGGTCGCGCCGGTCTCGTTGCCCTCGGCGGCGACTCCGAGCCCCGAGGTCTCCTGCCGGGGCACCCGGGTGACGGCCGGCCGCCCCGGCGCCTTCGGGATCTGGGACGGGTAGGGATTGATATACCCGTCCCATTTCCCGCCCGCCACCTCGGTGTTGTACCGGGAGGTGAGCGCGGCCTCCGCCGTGTGCGCCGCCAGTGCCAGGTCCGCGAAGCGGTTCGTCCCGGCCCCGCGCCCCTGGCGGGCGGCGAGCGTGTTGCGGTCCGCCCAGTAGTACTTGAGGTTCATCAAGTAGGCGCCGTGCACCGGGTATTCGACCAGTTCGTAGAAGGCGTCCCGGTACGCGTCCGGGAGGTCGGCGCCCACCGCTCGGACCCGGGCCAGCAGCCGGTCGTACGCCCCCATCCGGCGCCCGGCCTCGTCGCCGTGGTGGACGACGGAGAGGAGTCCGGCGGCGATGAACTCCGGTCGCAGCTCCCCGGCCAGCCGGTAGTACTCGGTACGGATCTCCGCGACCTCCCGGGCGTGGCGCCGCCCGAACTGCCGCCCGGCCCACTCGGCCAGGAAGTCCTCCACCTGGTCGGCCCGCCACCGGTCCACGTCCCAGGCCATGTCCATCGCGAACGACAGGCCGGTCTCGATCGACTTGAGGTCGCCGACGTTGAAGATCCACATACGGTCGGTGCCGTGCTCGTACACCCGCCGCAACTCCTGCCAGACCTTGGCCACTTGGGTGGTGTCCAGCCACAGATAGCTCTTCGGGCGGCCCCAGTAGGACAGGTGGTAGTAGATGCCGTTGCCGCCCGGCCGGGCCCGCTCCGCCTCGTTCGGCAGCTGGCGCATGTTGCCGTGGTTGTCGTCCGGCCAGATCAGCGTGACGTCGTCCGGGACCCGAACGCCCGCGTTGTAGAGGTCCAGGACCTCCTTGTACGGGATGAAGATCTGCGGCTCGGCGGCCGCGCCGACCTCCTCGGCGAGGATCCGGCGCTGGTCGGCGATGATGTCGTTCATCACCACGACCTTCTCCGGGATCGTGGTGGCGTACCTCGTCTCCAGCGCCGAGTCGTGCAGCCCGCGCATGCCGAGCGTCCAGCTGCTCTCGTACGCCGCGTTCTGTCTCGCCCGGGCTCTCCAGTAGTCGGAGATGGTCGCGGGGTTGACCGTGTAGTCGTAGACCGGTGCGCTGCCGTCGGCGTTGGGGTGCTCCGCGATCCACGGCTCCCACTCGTGGACGCCGTTGCGCAGCAGCGCCTCGGGGTGGCTGGAGCCGACGACGATGCCGTAGCGGTCGGCGAGTTCGGGGTTCTCCCGGTACTTGTTGAAGAAGTCGGAGTACGGATGCATCGCGGGCCAGAGGTAGTTGGCCTTCAGACGCAGCAGCAGCTCGAAGAGGCGCTTGTACGTCTCCGGGCCGATGTTCTTGTCCGGCTCCTGGGTGCGGTGCGACCAAGTGGTCAGATTCTGCTCGTCGTTGATGAAGACGCCCCGGTAACGGACCGACGGCTCCCGGCGTTTGAAGGTGCCGGACGGGACGGTGACCGTGTCGCGGTGTTCGACCGGGACGTCGGCCCACCAGTACCAGGGGGAGACGCCGATGCGCTCCGAGGTGTCGTAGACGCCGTAGACGGTCCCGCGCCGGTCGCTGCCCGCGATCACCAGCGCGCGGTCCACGTCGGGTGCCGGACGGTCGACGACCTGGGTCACCGAGGCTTCCCAACGGCCCTGTACCTGGGAGACGTCGAGGCGTCCGCGGGCGGCGAGCCGGTCGATGACGGGGCTCGCGCCTAGGGTGCCCACCAGGATCAATAGCGGGGCGTTCGACGGGAGTTCGCGCAGGAGGCCGGGTCTGGTTCCGGAGACGCGCTCGACGTCGGCCTGGAGGTCGCCGGCCGCGCGGGCGATGGCCGGGTCGTCCGCCGCGTCCACGAAGATGCCGACGGCCGTGCCGTCCTGGGCCAGCGGGAAGGCGGGGCGGTCCGAGGGTGCCGCCTCGGCGACGGGCGGGAGGACGGCGGGCAGGAAGGGAGCCGCGCCGACGGCGGCCATTCCCCGGAGGAAGGACTTGCGGGTCCACTGCTGCTGCGGCACGAGACGCTCCACCTGGTTGGCATGGTCAGGCCAGAAAGCGCTTTCTCAGGAACCCTAGGGGGGACTTCGCAGGGAGTCCAGAGGTGTGCGTGAGGTGAGTGGTGTCCCGGGTTCGTGCCGGTGTCAGGCGGGCCTGATCGCGCCGCGGATGATCGACTCGCCGGTCGGGTAGATGGACTCCTCGCGGATGTGGGCCCCCGGGCCCGGCGCGTGGATCATCATGCCGTTGCCGGTGCACAGGCCCACGTGGCTGAGGTCGTCGTGGAAGAAGACCAGGTCGCCGGGCTCGATGGCGTACAGCGGGACTTCGGTGCCGGTGGCGGCCTGCTCCGGCGCGGTGCGGGGCAGGGCGACACCGGCGACCTTCCAGGCGGCCTGGGTGAGACCGGCGTTGTCGTACGACCCCGGGCCGACCGCGCCCCACAGGCAGGGCTTGCCGATCTGGGCGCGGGCGAAGGCGAGGACCTGGATGACCTTGGTGGCGTAGCCGGAGTCCACGGTCTGGGTGGGCACGGGGGCGGGCATCGCGGGGGCCATCGCCGGCGCCGGGCTTGCGGGCGGGGCGGGGGTGGCCGCGGCCGGCTGCTGGGGCTGCCAGGCGGGTTCGGGGGCGGTGCGGGGGGCCGGGATGAACGGCATCGCCTGGGTGGGCTGGACGGGCTGGGGAATCTGGACGGCTTGGGGCGCCGGCTCGGGCTGCAGTACCGGGATGCTCTGCGTGGCCTGCGTGTTCTGCATCATGTCGGTCGGGAGGGGCTCGAACGACAGGAGCCGGTTGCCGGGCTGGGCGACGCTCGCGGTGTACGGGAGGTCGAACTGGCCGGTGTCCGCCGGGGGTTGAGCGGGCGGCTGCATGGTGGTCACGGTGTACGGGACCTCGAACTGACCCGTCTCCATGGTCGGGAGCGGGATGTTGAACTGCCCGGTGTCCATGAGGGACGCGGTGCTGAACTGCCCCGTGTCCATGGGCGTCACCGCGCTGAACTGCCCGGTGTCCATGGTGACGGGCACGTTGAACTGCCCCGTGTCCATCGGCTGCGGAACGCTGAACTGGCCGGTGTCCGTGGGCGTCACGACGCTGAACTGTCCGGTGTCCATGGTCGGGAACGGGATGTTGAACTGCCCGGTGTCCATGGTGTTGCCCGCGGGAAGAGCGTTCTGCGGGCCGGGGCCGAGCGCCAGCGGGGCCCTGCCGGTCCGGCCCGTACGTGCGGCGAGCAGGTCGCGGGCGCGGGCGAGCTTGTCCTGGGCCTGTTCCTTGGCGGCGCGCAGGGCGGACTGGTCCCGCTGGGCGGGGGTGCTCGCGGGCGTCGGCGCCGACCGCACCGGATCCCGGTCGCCGTCGTCGCCCCGCAGCAGGCCGCCGCGAAGATCGTCGGGCAGCTCAACGCCCTCGACCAGCACGAACGCC
>NZ_JBEYVC010000242.1:0-13289 GCF_040643855.1 Streptomyces sp. NPDC047072
ACGCAGGTGCGAGCCGAGCTGTTCGTTGCGGTACAGGGCCACCAGCGCGGTGACGGTGATCAGGCTCCGGTCGCGCGGGGACAACTCCTCGCGGGGGCGGTGGGTGTTGGGGCTGGGCTGCTGGCGGGTGTGGGGGGCGCGTTTTTGGCGGGCGTTGGGGTCGAGGTCGGGGGCCTGGCGGGTGTCCGGGCTGTGCTCCTGGTGGGTGGCGGGGGCGGGGTTCTGGCGGGGGCCTGGGCTGTGCTCCTGGGGGGTGCCGGGGCCGGGGTCTTGGCGGTTGCCGAGGTCGGGGTCTTGGTGGGTGTCAGCGCTCAGCGCCGCTTCCAGGCTCGCGCAGAGGTCGGTCGCGCCCGCCGTCGTGCACGCGAGGTCCGTGCAGACGCGGAGGACGGTCGCGGGGCGGGGCCGCACCGAGAACATCGCATAAAAGGTGGCGACGCCGTACGCCTCCGCAGGCGGGACCGTCAGTCGCCGGCACAGATAGGCGAGGGCGCCCGCGCTGATCCAGCCGATCCGGTCGTTGAGGGCGTGCAGCCCCGGCAGCAGCTGGTCGCGGCGGCTCCGGGCCGTGCGGCCACCGCGCACCCACCGCAGGTCGACGGCTAGCGTCTCGTCGCGGGGTGAGCCCTCCCAGGAGGACTGAGGCGGCCCCAACAGGGCGTCCACGGCCGCTCGTTCGTCGTCGGTCGGCTCGCTGTCGCCGAAGCGCAGGTCCACCGGGTCACCTCACTCCTGAACGGCGGCTGGACACCGGGGCGGCCCGAGTCAACCGACGATCGTCACGATGGGCAGCTTGTCGATCCGGATCGCCGCGGCCCTGAACTCCGCCGTCCCCGTGATCGGGCAACGGGCGCTGATCGTGGGCCAGTTGGCCCCTGCCGCGTCAGCCTCGTCCACCTCGTCCACCTGGTTCATCTCGTTCGCCTCGTCCGCCGAGGGCAGCCTCATGGAGGCGAGACCGGGGCGCAGCGCCGGGGTGATCCGGACGGACACCGTCACCGCCCCGCGCCGCGAGGAGACCCGCACCTCCTCGCCGACCTCGACCTCATACCGTTCGGCGTCCTCCGGGCACAGCTCGATGAACCGGCTCCCCAGGCACTGGCTCGCGGTGATCCGGATCGGGTACCGCTCGTCGATCAGGTCGACCGGCGGAACGTGTTGGACAAGCCCGAAAGGCGCCCACCGGCCACGCCTCGCCGAGTCCCCCTCCCACAACCGGCCGTGCAGATACGTCGGTTCGAGCCGCCCGGTGCTCGGACACGGCCACTGGATTCCCCGCTGCTCCTCCAGACGCGCGTACGGCATCCCGCGGTGGTCCGGCGACAGCGAGCGCACCTCGTTCCAGACGGCCTCGGAGTCGGCGTACTTCCACTCGTGGCCGAGCCGGGCCGCCAGTTCGCAGATGATGCCGATGTCCCCGCGTGCCTCGCCGGGCGGGGTCACTGCCCGGCGCACCCGCTGAACTCTCCGCTCACTGCTGGTGGTTGTCCCCTCGGTCTCCGCCGGGCCGGCGGCCGCGGGCAGGACGACGTCCGCCGACCGGGCCGTCCCGGTGAGGAAGACGTCCTGCACGACGAGGAAGTCGAGGGCCCGGAGCCGCCGTACCGCCCGCTCGCCGTCGGCCTCGGACCCCGCCGGGTCCGCGCCGACGCAGTAGACCGCCCTGAGCGTGCCGTCCTCCATCGCCTCGGACATCTGGGTGTAGTCGAGGCCGTAGTGCGGGTCGATCACGGTGCCCCAGAGGGACTCGAACTTCCGCCGGACGCCCGGATCGAGGATGTCCTGGAAACCCGGCAGCCGGTGGGGAACCGCGCCCATGTCGATGCTGCCCTGCACGTTGCTCCGGCCGCTCAGGGGCTGCAACCCGCTGCCGTGGCGCCCCACATGACCGGTGAGCAGCGCGAGGTTGATCAACGCCCGTACGTTGTCCGTGCCGTTGCGGTGCCCGGTGACGCCGAGGCCCCAGCACAACTGGGCGCGCTCGGCGCAGGCGTAGGCGTGCGCCAACTCCCTTACGGCGTCGGCCGGTACGCCCGTCACCCGCTCGGCGAGGGACGGCGTCCACGGCTCGACGAGCCGCTCGTACACCTCGTACCCCGTGGTGGCCCGCTCGACGAACGCCCGGTCGGCCAGGCCCTCGTGGATGATCTCGCGCCCGATCGCGTGCGCCAGCGGGATGTCCGTACCGACGTCGATGCCGAGCCAGCCCTCCGCCCACTCGGCGGTGGCGGTGCGCCGCGGGTCGACCACGTACAGCCGGGCGCCGCCGCGCAGCCCCTTCAGGACGTGCTGGAAGAAGACGGGGTGCGTGCCGCGGGCGTCGGAGCCCCACATCACGACGACATCGGTGTCCTCGATCTCCGCGTACGACGTGGTCCCGCCGCCCGACCCGAAGACGGCGGACAGGCCCGCGACGCTCGGGACGTGGCAGGCGCGGTCGTAGGAGTCGACGTTGTTGGTGCCCATCACGACCCGGGCGAACTTCTGGGCCAGGTAGCTCGTCTCGTTGGTCGCGCGGGCGCAGGAGAACAGGCCGAAGGCACCGCGGTTGCGGTCGAGACCACGGGCCGCGCGGTCCAGGGCCTCGTCCCAGCCCGCCCGCCGCAAGGGTTTGTCACGGGAGTCGCGGACGAGGGGGTGGGTGAGGCGGGTGCCGCCGGTCGTGGGTGCGCGGTCGCGGCTCCGCATGCGGCACTCCTCGGGACTCGGCGGCTCTCCACAAGGTCGACGAAATACTGTCTACAGTATGTGAGTACTGTCGGCAAGGGTTCGCGCGCGAGCCGCCGGGCGGGGAAACCGGACGGTCCGACCGTTCGGCGCGCGCTGGATACCGCTCACCGCATACCGTCGACGCGCCGCCTTTCCATCCCGCTCATTAGTTCCTACCGTCCGGGATCATGAGTCCCCCTGTCGCACCCGCGGGCTGGAGCCGTTGGCTCGTCCCCCCGGCCGCTCTCTCGGTCCACCTCTCCATCGGCCAGGCCTACGCCTGGTCCGTGTTCAAGCCGCCGCTCGAATCCGCGCTCGGCCTGAGCGGCACGCAGAGCGCGCTGCCCTTCCAGCTCGGCATCGTGATGCTCGGCCTGTCCGCCGCGTTCGGCGGCACGCTCGTGGAGCGCAACGGTCCGCGCTGGGCGATGACCGTGGCCCTGATCTGCTTCTCCTCCGGCTTCCTGCTGTCCTCACTGGGCGCGGCCACCGAGCAGTACTGGCTGATCGTCCTCGGCTACGGCTTCGTCGGCGGCATAGGCCTCGGCATCGGCTACATCTCGCCGGTCTCCACCCTGATCAAGTGGTTCCCCGACCGGCCGGGCATGGCCACCGGCATCGCCATCATGGGCTTCGGCGGCGGCGCGCTCATCGCCTCGCCCTGGTCGGCGCAGATGCTGGAGTCCTTCGGCTCCGACAGCTCCGGGATCGCGCTCGCGTTCCTCGTGCACGGGCTGTCGTACGCCGTCTTCATGCTCCTCGGCGTGCTGCTGGTCCGGGTGCCGCGCACCGAGAAGCCGGTCGAGAACGCGCCGAGCGTCCTCGAGGGACCGCAGGTCTCGGCGAAGAGCGCCGTGCGCACCCCCCAGTTCTGGTGCCTGTGGGTCGTGCTCTGCATGAACGTGACCGCGGGCATCGGCATCCTGGAGAAGGCCGCGCCGATGATCGTGGACTTCTTCAAGGAGACCTCCACGCCCGTGTCGGTCTCGGCGGCCGCGGGCTTCGTCGCGCTGCTCTCGGCGGCCAACATGGCGGGCCGGATCGGCTGGTCGTCCACCTCCGATCTGATCGGACGGAAGAACATCTACCGCGTCTACCTGGGCGTGGGCGCGGTGATGTACGGGACGATCGCCCTGTTCGGCGATTCCTCCAAGCCGCTGTTCATCCTGTGCGCGCTGGTGATCCTCTCCTTCTACGGCGGCGGCTTCGCGACCATTCCGGCCTATCTGAAGGACCTCTTCGGCACCTACCAGGTCGGCGCCATCCACGGCCGGCTGCTCACCGCCTGGTCCACGGCCGGTGTCCTCGGCCCGCTGATCGTGAACTGGATCGCCGACCGGCAGGAGGAGGCCGGCAAGAGCGGCTCCGACCTGTACACGACCTCCTTCCTGATCATGATCGGTCTGCTCGTCGTCGGCTTCGTCGCCAACGAACTGGTCCGGCCCGTCGACCCCCGCCACCACATCCCCGCACCGAAGGAGGCCGTCGATGTCGCAGCCCGACAGCAGCCAGAGTCCGCCTGACCGACGCCCGCTGATCGCCTTCGCCTGGGTGTGGGTGGGGGTGCCGCTCGCCTACGGCCTCTACGAACTCGTACAGAAGGCCACGAAGCTGTTCACCGGGTAACTGTTCGGCAGGTGTTCGGGCGTCCGAGGGTGTGGGAGAAGCCGACAACCCGGGCGCCCGTTTCCTGTCGCCTTACGTGTCCGCGTACCCGTGAGTCACTGATCAGACTGGTGGATCCCGACACCCAAGGCAACGAGGGGGACCCACCCATGAACGGCTCGCGGATCGCCGCCGTCGGTCACTACCAGCCCGCCAAGGTGCTCACCAACGAGGACCTGGCGGGCCTGGTCGACACCAATGACGAGTGGATCAGGAGCCGGGTGGGGATCCGCACCCGCCACATCGCCGGCCCCGACGAGCCGGTGGACGAGCTGGCCGCGCATGCCGCCGCGAAGGCGCTGGCCGCCGCGGGACTGGGCCCCGCCGACATCGACCTGGTGCTGGTCGCGACCTCCACCGCGGTCGACCGGTCCCCGAACATGGCCGCCCGGGTAGCCGCCCGGCTCGGCATCCCCTCGCCCGCCGCGATGGACGTCAATGTGGTGTGCGCCGGGTTCACCCACGCTTTGGCGACCGCGGACCACACCGTGCGTGCGGGGGCGGCCACCCGGGCCCTGGTCGTCGGGGCCGACAAGATGTCCGAGGTGACCGACTGGAGCGACCGTACGACGTGCGTGCTCGTCGGGGACGGGGCGGGCGCGGCGGTCGTGGAGGCCGCGGACGTGCCTGGGATCTCGCCCGTGCTGTGGGGATCGGTGCCCGAGATGGGACACGCGGTGCGCATCGAGGGGCAGCCCGCGCGGTTCGCCCAGGAGGGGCAGAGCGTCTACCGGTGGGCGACCACCCAGCTGCCGCCGCTGGCCCGGAAGGCCTGTGAGCGGGCCGGTCTGGAGCCCGCCGACCTGGCGGCGGTCGTGCTGCACCAGGCGAACCTGCGGATCATCGAGCCCCTCGCGCAGAAGATCGGTGCTGTGAACGCGATCGTCGCCAAGGATGTCGTGAACTCCGGCAACACGTCGGCGGCCAGTATCCCGATGGCCTTCTCGAAGCTCGTGGAGCAGGGCGAGATCTCGACGGGGGATCCGGTGCTGCTGTTCGGGTTCGGGGGGAACCTGTCGTACGCCGGTCAGGTCGTGCGGTGTCCCTGACGTACGGGATGTGACGCGTCCGACTCCGGGTTTCCCTCGCCACTGTGCGCCGTAGACTGTAGACAAAAGGCGATTGTCTCGTACGGCCCGTCGAGGAGGGGGAGCGCGAATGCTGTCGACCGGATTGCCGCAGGGGGCTGTGCCCAGGCTCGAACGCCCGGGACCATTGCGCGACCGCGTCTACGAGGCGCTGCTCGAACTCATCACCACTCGGGCGCTCCAGCCCGGCCAGCACCTCGTCGAGAGCGAACTCGCCGGGCACCTCGGAGTCTCGCGGCAGCCGGTGCGTGAGGCGTTGCAGCGGCTCAATACCGAGGGTTGGGTCGATCTACGGCCTGCCCAGGGTGCGTTCGTGCATGAGCCGACGGACGAGGAAGCCGATCAACTCCTCACCGTCCGCACCCTGTTGGAGGCCGAGGCCGCTCGGCTGGCCGCCGCCAACGCGGGCAGCGCCGGCATCGCGGCCCTGGAGGAGCTGTGCGCCCAGGGCGAGAGCGCGGTCGCCGCGGACGACGTCGACGCCGCGGTCGCCCTGAACGCCCGTTTCCACGCGAAGATCATGGAACTCGCCGGCAACGCGGTCCTCGCGGAACTCGCGGGACAGGTGGACCGCCGGGTGCGCTGGTACTACACGCCGATCGCCCGCCAGCGCGGCCGCCAGTCCTGGATCGAACACCGTGAACTGATCGCTGCGATCGCCGACCGCGACGAACGGCGGGCGACGGAGCTGATGCGGGAGCACACCGAGCACACACGACGGTCGTACCACGCGCGTCAGCGGTCGTAGACGCCGGTATTCGCGCACCCACCGTCACGGGTTCTCGCGCGGTTCTTTGTCCTGTCAGTGGGGAAAGTCGGCGGCAATCTCTGCACAGCTTCTTCCCAGGTTGGGCGGCCGCTGCTACGTTCCCCTCGAAAGACCGGATACTGGTGGCCGAATGAGGCGGGGAGGGGCTCGTGAGACGTATGACGGCGCGACCTGCGAACGCCCATCAGGCCAAGCTGCTCAGGCTGTTGCGCGACGGAGGCCCCAACTCCCGTGCCCAGCTGGGCGATGAGGTCGACCTGTCACGGTCCAAGCTGGCCGTGGAGGTGGACCGGCTGCTGGAGACGGGCCTGATCGTGGCCGACGGACTCGCCGCCTCGCGCGGTGGCCGCCGCTCCCACAACATCCGGCTCGCCCCCGCACTGCGCTTCCTCGGCGTCGACATCGGCGCGACCTCGGTCGACGTCGCCGTCACCAACGCCGAACTGGAGATCCTGGGACACCTCAACCAGCCCATGGACGTCCGCGAGGGCCCGGTCGCGGTCTTCGAGCAAGTCCTGTCCATGGCAGCGAAGTTGAAGGCGACGGGGCTCGCGGAAGGGTTCGACGGCGCCGGAATCGGTGTCCCCGGGCCGGTCCGCTTCCCCGAGGGCGTCCCGGTGGCCCCGCCGATCATGCCCGGCTGGGACGGCTTTCCGGTCCGGGAGGCGCTCAGCCAGGAACTCGGCTGCCCGGTGATGGTCGACAACGATGTGAACCTCATGGCGATGGGGGAGATGCACGCGGGCGTCGCACGCTCGGTGGGCGACTTCCTCTGCGTCAAGATCGGCACCGGCATCGGCTGCGGCATCGTCGCCGGCGGCGAGGTCCACCGAGGGGTGACCGGCAGCGCGGGCGACATCGGGCACATCCAGGCCGTGCCCGACGGCCGCCCGTGCGCCTGCGGCAACCGCGGTTGCCTGGAAGCCCACTTCAGCGGGGCGGCCCTCGCCCGGGACGCCGTGGAGGCGGTCGAGCAGGGACGGTCGGACGAACTGGCCTCGCGGTACGAGGCGAACGGCGCCCTGACCGCGATCGACGTCGCGGCCGCGGCCGCCGCCGGTGACGCCGCCGCCCTCGACCTGATCCGTGAGGGAGGCAACCGCACCGGCCAGGTCATCGCCGGACTGGTCTCCTTCTTCAACCCCGGCCTGGTGGTGATCGGCGGCGGGGTGACCGGCCTCGGCCACACCCTGCTCGCCGCGATCCGCACCCAGGTCTACCGCCAGTCGCTGCCGCTGGCGACCGGCAACCTGCCCATCGTGCTGGGGGAGTTGGGCCCCACCGCCGGAGTCATCGGCGCCGCCCGGCTCATCAGCGACCACCTGTTCTCACCCGCGTAAGCCCTTCTTCGACCCGGCACTCCCCGCTACGGCGGTCTCCGCCACCGCATCCCGCACAGCGCCCTGCTTCGCCCTGCCCTGAAACCGGCCCGCACGCCCGCCAAGGGGACCTCATGGCACCAGAACCACCGCTGCTCAGCATGTCCGGCATCACCAAGTCGTTCCCCGGCGTCCGGGCCCTCGACGGCGTCGATCTCGACGTCCAGGCCGGCGAAGTGCACTGTCTGCTCGGCCAGAACGGCGCCGGGAAGTCCACCCTCATCAAGGTCCTGGCCGGCGCCCACCAGCCCGACACCGGCACCATCCGCTGGCGCGGCGAGGACGTCACCCTGCGCTCGCCGATCGCCGCGATGCGCCTCGGCATCGCCACGATCTACCAGGAACTCGACTTGGTGGAGCACCTGTCCGTGGCCGAGAACGTCCACCTCGGCCATGAACCGACGGCGGCCGGGTTCGTCGTACGGGGAAAGGCGGCCAAGGCGTCAACGGCTCGGCTTCTGAGAAGGCTTGGGCACCCGGAGGTCGATCCGGCGCGCCTGGTGGGGGAGTTGTCGGCGGCGCAGCAGCAGATTGTCTCCATGGCGCGGGCGCTCTCCCACGAGGTCCGGCTGATCGTCATGGACGAGCCGTCCGCCGCCCTCGACCCGGACGAGGTCGACAACCTCTTCCGGATCGTCGGCGACCTCACCGCCGAGGGTGTCGCCGTCGTCTACATCTCGCACCGCCTGGAGGAGATCCGGCGCATCGGCGACCGGGTCACCGTCCTCAAGGACGGGCGGGCCGTGGCGGTCGGGCTGCCCGCGAAGTCGACGCCGACGCGTGAGGTCGTGGCGCTGATGACGGGGCGGAACGTCGAGTACGTCTTTCCGGAGCGGCCTGTCGCCGCCCCGGACGGTCCGGCGGTCCTGGAAGTCCAAGGGCTCGCCCGGGACGGCGAGTTCGCGGCGCTGGATCTTTCCGTGCACCCGGGGGAGATCGTCGGACTCGCCGGCCTCGTCGGCTCGGGACGCTCCGAGATCCTGGAGACGATCTACGGCGCCCGTAAGCCCACAGCCGGTCAAGTCCGCGTGGACGGGCGGACGTTGAAGCCCGGCAGCGTACGGGCCGCCGTCCGCGCCGGACTCGGGCTCGCGCCCGAGGAGCGCAAGGCCCAGGCCCTGCTGATGCTGGAGTCGGTCACCCGCAACGTCTCCGTCTCCTCCATGTCCCGCTTCTCGCGCGGCGGTTGGATCGACCGGGGCGCCGAACTCGGCGCGGCGCGCGCGGCCACCCGTGAACTGTCGCTGCGGCCCGACAACCCCTCCGCACCGGTGCGCACCCTGTCCGGCGGCAACCAGCAGAAGGCCGTCCTGGCCCGCTGGCTGCTGCGCGGCTGCCGGGTCCTGCTGCTCGACGAGCCCACCCGCGGCGTCGACGTCGGCGCCCGCGCCGAACTCTATGCCGTCGTACGCCGGTTGGCCGACGAGGGCCTCGCCGTCCTGCTGGTCTCCAGCGAGGTCCCCGAGGTGCTCGGCCTCGCCGACCGCGTCCTGGTGCTCCGCGAGGGCATCGTCGTGCACACCGCGCCCGCCCGCGAGCTCGACGAACACCGTGTACTCGACCTCGTCATGGAAGGAAGCCCGGCGTCATGACGCAGCCCGTGTCCCCGCCCAGGGGAAGCGCCGACAAGGTGCCTTCGGTGAGTGAACCGCCCGCGTGGCGAGGGGTGTTCGCCCGTGCCGACGTCCGCACCCTCTCCCTGCTCGGCGTGCTCGCCGTGCTGATCCTCATCGGCGGCCTCACCAAGCCCGACGAGTTCCTCGACACCCGCAACCTCCAACTCGTCCTCACCCAGGCCTCGGTGATCGGTGTCGTCACCGTCGGCATGACCTTCGTCATCACCTCCGGCGGCATCGACCTGTCCGTCGGCGCCATCGTCGCCCTCGCCTCCGTCTGGGCGACCACCGTCGCCACACAGGAGTACGGCTTCGCGGGCATCCTCTTCACCGCGGTGATCGTCGGCGTCGGCTGCGGCCTGGTCAACGGACTGCTCGTCGCGTACGGCGGGATGGTGCCGTTCATCGCCACCCTCGCGATGCTCGCCTCGGCGCGTGGACTCGCCCTCCAGATCACCGAGGGGCGCACCCAGATCGTCAGCGTGAACTCCGTGCTCGACCTCGGCGGCCGGGACGCCTACGTCCTCGGCATCCCGCCGCTCGTCATGGTCTTCGCCGTCGTGACGATCATCGGCTGGCTGGTGCTCAACCGCACCACCTTCGGCCGCCGCACCGTCGCCGTCGGCGGCAACGCGGAGGCCGCCCGCCTCGCCGGCATCGACGTGCGCCGCCAGCGCCTCTACCTCTACCTGCTGTCCGGGCTGTGCTGCGGCATCGCGGCCTTCCTGCTGATCATCCTGTCCGGCTCCGGCCAGAACACCAACGGCAACCTCTACGAACTCGACGCCATCGCCGCCGCGATCATCGGCGGCACCCTGCTCAGCGGCGGCCGGGGCACCATCACCGGCTCCGTGCTCGGCGTCCTGATCTTCACCACGATCACCAACATCTTCGCCCTGAACAACCTGCAGAGCGACGTCCAGCAGATCGCCAAGGGCGCGATCATCGTCGCCGCCGTGCTGGTCCAGCGCCGTACCGCAAGCACGACCTGAGGAAAGGGTTCACCGCCATGACGTACAGGACGAGTCGCAGAGGGCTGCTCTTCGGGACCGCCGCCGTGGGTGCCGGTGCCCTCCTCGCCGGGTGCACCAGCAACGACTCCAAGGACGAGGAGCCGGCCTCGAACGACCAGCCGGCCGCCGACGACAAGCCCGGCAAGCAGGTCACCATCGGCTTCGCGGGCCCGCAGGCCGACCACGGCTGGCTCAACGCCATCAACGACAACGCCAAGAGCCGGGCGAAGAAGTACTCGGACGTCACCCTGGAGATCACCGAGGGCTCCAACGACACCGCCGCGCAGATCGGCCAGATCGAGACCCTCATCAACAAGAAGGTCGACGTCCTGGTGGTCCTGCCCGCCGACGGCAAGGCCCTCACCCAGGTCGGCCTGAAGGCCATGCGGGCCGGAATACCGGTCGTCAACCTCGACCGGATCTTCAACACCCCGCAGGCGTACCGCTGTTGGATCGGCGGCGACAACTACGGCATGGGCCTCAACGCCGGCCACTACATCGGCGAGAAGCTCAAGGGGAAGTCGAACGCCCGGGTGATCGAACTCGCGGGCCTGGACAACCTGGAACTCACCAAAGAGCGCACCCAGGGCTTCGACGACGCCCTCAAGAACTACCCGAACATCCGCAAGGTGGCCCGCCAGGCCGCCGAGTTCACCGTGGAGTCCGGGCAGGCGAAGATGGCCCAACTCCTGCAGGCGCAGCCGGACTTCGACGCGTTGTGGAACCACGACGACGACCAGGGCGTGGGTGCGCTGCGCGCCATAGACCAGGCCGGGCGTGACGACTTCCTGATGGTCGGCGGCGCCGGCGCCCTGTCCGCCTTCCAGGCCATCAAGCAGGACAACAGCGTCCTGAAGGCGACCGTCCTCTACCCGCCGACCATGGCCGCCTCCGCGATCGACCTCGCCCGCGCCCTCGGCCAGTCCAAGGGCATCGGCGGCCTCGCCGAGTTCGAGATCCCGGCCTCCCTCACCCTCTACTCGGCCGTCGTCGACAAGACCAACGTCGACCAGTACATGTCCACCGGCTTCAAGTGAGGCGTCCCGCACCAGGGCCCGCGCTTCGGACCAGCCGGTCCGAAGTACCGGCCCTGGGCGCCCGGTTCGTCGACGGACCGGGCTGCACCCCCCACCGCGCCACCACGACGAGGAGGACATCGCGCATGGCACAGCCGCAGCAGTCAGAAGAGGCCGGGAAGCCGCCTCTGCGGGTGGGCATGGTCGGCTACGCCTTCATGGGCGCCGCCCACTCCCAGGGCTGGCGGACCGTGGGCCGCGTCTTCGACCTGCCCCGCCGGCCCGTCCTCGCCGTGATCTGCGGACGGGACGCGGACGCGGTACGGCGCGCCGCCGACCGGCACGGCTGGGCGGCCGTCGAGACCGACTGGCGGGCCCTGGTCGAGCGGGACGACATCGACCTCGTCGACATCTGCACCCCCGGCGACAGCCACGCCGAGATCGCGCTGGCCGCGCTCGCCGCGGGCAAACACGTGCTGTGCGAGAAGCCCCTCGCGAACACCGTCGAGGAGGCCTCCGCGATGACGGCCGCCGCCGAAGCGGCCTACGGACGCGGCCAGTTGGCGATGGTGGGCTTCAACTACCGGCGGGTGCCCGCCACCGCGCTCGCCCGCCGGATGGTCGCGGAGGGCCGGATCGGCACGCTGCGCCACGTCCGGGCGACCTACCTCCAGGACTGGCTGGTCGACCCCGACTTCCCCCTCACCTGGCGGCTGCGCAAGGAACACGCCGGCTCGGGATCCCTCGGCGACCTCGGAGCGCACATCATCGACCTCGCCCAGTACCTGGCGGGGGAGCAACTCGCCGGAGTCTCCGCCCTCCTGGAGACCTTCGTACGCGAACGCCCACTGCCCGTCGGCGCCACCAGCGGACTCTCCGCCGCCTCGTCCGCCGGCACCGGCCAGGTCACCGTCGACGACGCCGCCGTCTTCACCGGCCGCTTCCCCTCCGGCGCCCTCGCCTCCTTCGAGGCCACCCGCTATGCCACCGGCCGCAAGAACGCCCTGCGCATCGAACTCAACGGCGATCGCGGCTCGTTGGCCTTCGACCTGGAACGCCTCAACGAACTCGCCTACCACGACGGCACCGAGCCCGGCGCGCACGCAGGCTTTCGCCGCATCCTCGCCACCGAGCCCGAGCACCCCTACCTGGAGGGCTGGTGGCCGCCGGGTCACGGCCTGGGCTACGAGCACACCTTCGTCCACCAGGCCCGCGACCTCGTCCACGCGATCGCCGAGGGCCGCCGCCCCGAACCCTCCTTCGCCGACGGGTTGCAGGTGCAGCGTGTGCTGGCCGCGGTGGAGGAGAGCGCTGAGAAGAACTCCGTCTACACGCCCGTAGCTGTCTGAGGAGGGTCCAGGAGATGCCACGTCAGTTCACGCTCTTCACCGGCCAGTGGGCCGACCTCCCCCTGGAAGAGGTCTGCCGTCTGGCCCGGGATTTCGGTTACGACGGTCTCGAACTGGCCTGCTGGGGTGATCACTTCGAGGTCGACAAGGCGCTTGCGGACCCGTCGTATCTGGATTCCCGGCATGCGCTGCTCGACAAGTACGGGCTCAAGTGCTGGGCGATCTCGAACCATTTGGTCGGCCAGGCGGTGTGCGACGCGATCATCGACGAGCGGCACCGGGCGATCCTGCCGTCGGAGGTGTGGGGTGACGGTGACCCCGAAGGAGTACGGCAGCGTGCTGCGGAGCGCATGAAGGACACCGCACGGGCGGCGGCCGCGTTCGGGGTCGACACGGTGATCGGTTTCACGGGGTCGTCGATCTGGCATCTGGTCGCGATGTTCCCGCCTGCCCCGGAGTCGATGATCGAGGCCGGTTACGAGGACTTCGCCGCGCGCTGGAACCCCATCCTGGACGTCTTCGACGCGCAGGGGGTGCGGTTCGCGCACGAGGTGCATCCCAGCGAGATCGCCTACGACTACTGGACAACACAGCGCGCTCTGGCCGCGGTTGACCACCGGCCGGCGTTCGGGCTCAACTTCGATCCCTCGCACTTCGTGTGGCAGGACCTGGACCCGGTGGGCTT
>NZ_JBEYVC010000243.1:0-13286 GCF_040643855.1 Streptomyces sp. NPDC047072
GTCCCGTCGACGGCCCCGCCCAACTCCTCCAGAGCCATCCGTACGGCGTGCCCGGTGCCGTTCTGCTGCGCCTGGACCGCGGTCCGTAAAGGTGGCCTTCCTGTACATGCGGGGCAGCGCGGCCGTCTACCTCATGGGCGGCAAGGGGTCGGGCGCCGACTCGCTGATCGATGCCGCGGGCGCGGTGGACGCGGGTGTCGAGGCGGGCCTGGACAAGCCGTTCACACCGCTGACCAGCGAGGCCCTCGTCAAGGCGCAGCCCGACGTGATCCTCATGATGGCCAAGGGCCTGGAGTCGGTCGGCGGCGTCGACGGCCTCGTCGACATCCCCGGCATCCGGGAGACCCCGGCCGGCCTGGACCGCAGAATCGTCACCCTGGAGGACGGGGTGCTGCTGAGCTTCGGCCCGCGCACCCCGCTGGTCATCGACATCCTGGTGGACCGCATCCACCAGGCCTGAGTCAGGGGATCGCCTTAACGCCGGGCCTGGGCCGGAATCCGGGCGGTCGGTGCGGTCGGTGCGCTCGGTGCCGCCGACGTGACCGGTGTCTTCCGGAACGCCCACTCCATCCGCGGCTCCATCACGCACCGGAACACCCGCCGCACCGGCGCCGTGCACAGCGCGGTCACCACGGCCGCGGCGACCGCGCTGACGGCGATCTCGCCGAGAGGCGTGTGCGGCCAGCCGTAGCGTGCCCAGTCCCAGTGGTCGCCCGCCTGGACGACGAAGCCGTGCAGCAGATAGCCGTAGAGCGTGCCCGCGCCCAGCGAGGTGAACCACATGCGGCGCCCCGGCACCCAGGACAGGAAGCAGCCGACCAGGACCAGGGAGCAGCCGAACAGGGCCAGGGTCATCAGCGGGCCGTACCAGCCGGGGACGCCGAAGTCCTGGGCGGCGGAGCGGTGGAAGAACCACGCGTAGTCCATGCGCGGGACCGCCCAGTACGAGAAGACGACGGCGCCCGCGAAGACCGGCACCGCCAGGAGCCGCACCGGCCACCGGCGCACCAGGGAGAAGTGCTCCGGCCGCAGGCACAGGCCGAGCACGAAGTACGGCAGGAACTGCAGGACGCGCTGGAGGTCGAGGTCGGCGCCGATGGACGGTGTCAGGCTCGCGAGCGCCGCGACGACGAGGGCGACCGGCAGCGGCCACCTGAGGCTCTGCCAGATCGGCGTGGTCAGCCGCCAGACGAACAGCGCCGCCAGGAACCACGTCAGGTACAGCGGGTCCAGGAGGCTGATCTCGCGGTCCGGGACGCCGGAACTCCAGCGGGTGAACAGGGTGTACGCCGTCTCGAAGACGACGTAGGGGACGACGACCCCGGTGATCAGTCGCCTGACCTTCGCCGGGCTCAGGTCGAAGCTCCGCGAGAAGTAGCCGGAGATCACGATGAACGCGGGCATGTGGAAGGCGTAGACGATCGTGTAGAGGGCGGTGACCGCGCGACTGTCGGAACGCAAAGGCTCCCAGGCGTGTCCCATCGCGACCAGCACGATCGCCAGGTACTTGGCGTTGTCGAAGAACGCGTCGCGGTGCGGGGGCTCCTTGGGGGATGTGCGGGGGGCGTGGGTCGGCTGTGAGGTGGCGCTGAGCGGCATTCGCCGCGCCTCACCGATTCGGTACGTCTCAAACCCGCTGGTGGGCCTGTTGTGACGGGTTTCACGCGGGTGGAATCCTCGCCTACGGCGGGTGAACCACACCCCTCCGGTCTGTGGATTGTCCCTGGCTCTGGTGTGTGTTGTCTCTGTACTCGGCAAAGGATCTTGCCCTTGCCTTCACGCGGCTCTTACAACTTGCAGCTGCAAGCAGGTGTGAGGGAAGAGCGTGGGGGGTCCGGTGCGTCCGGTGGCACGTTGGCGTGCGTGGGTTGTCGTGATGTCGTTGCTGCTGGGCTTCTGGGCGCAGGAGGGCGGCGCCGCGTACGCGGCCACGAGGCCCTCGGCGTCGGTGGGCGCGGGGCTCGGCCACCTGTGGGACTGGCTGGCGGGCAAGGACGGTTCGGGTCCGCGCTCGAAGACCGGCTCGGCCTCCGACGTCCGCGCGGCGAAGTCCGCCGAGGGGCACCCCGCGGGGCGTGCGCCGGGCAAGGGCAAGGGGCAGCTCGACGCCTGGCGGGCGCCCAGCGCCCAGGCGAAGAAGGAACGTTCCGCCAGCGTCGCCGTCGAAGCCCATCTCGTAGAGCTTCCCGCGGGCGTTCTCGAAGGGGCGGTGCAGGATCATCATCAGCTGTCCGTCGAAGGTGTGGAACAGCATGCCGTGCCCGCTGTCCTCGCGGACCAGGGGATGGTGCTGCCGCCAGGGTCCGGTCAGCTCGCCGGACGGGGAGACGGCGTAGGTCTGGACGTATTCGCCGCCGAGCGTGCCGTCGTCCTGCGCGATGTTCTTCTCGTACGTCGACCACAGCATGAGCAGGGCACCGCCCGGGGTGCGGTACAGCTGGGGGCCGTCGGTGACGTACGGCGGGATCTGGTGCGGCGTTCCCGCGGGGAGCTCCTCGCCGATCCAGGACGCGTCCGAGCCCTTGAAGAGGAACACGGGGTCGCCGATCGTGCCGGTCAGGTCGGGGGTGAGGCGGATCGCCTCCATCGTGCCGTCGATGGTCTGCACCCACTCGTGCGCGTACACCATCCAGGGCTGCCCGTCCGGATCGACGTACAGCGTCCCGTCCAGGGTCATGAGGTGGGCGGGCGGCGTCGGGCGCTTGGCGTCCACGACGGTGAAGGGGCCGAGCAGCGAGTCGGAGACCGCGGTGACCGTGCCGCGCAGGTGGTTCGGGAGCTGGAAGGGCGTACCCCATCGGCCGGCCGGCGGCACCGGGAGCGGGTGGCCCTCATCGTGCAGCGTCGTGAACAGGTAGTACCTCCCCTCCCACGCGTGCACCTCCGGCGCCCACCCGCCCTCGCGCGCCCACAGCCCGTCCTGCCCGGCCACCCGGAAGACCACGACCGGCGGCGACCATTCCCGCAGGTCACGGCTTCGGTAGACCATCGTGCCGACACCCTCCACACCCGACACGGACGGCTCGTTGGAGGTGTACAGGTGATAGGTCCGCGTCCCGGCATCGGCGACGACGAACGGATCGTGCAGGGGCATGTCGGGAAGCCGCAGCGGCTCGTTCTCGGTCACGGTCACAGGGCGAACGATATGACCATGTGATCGTCGGGCGTCACTGTGCCTTCCGGACGTCGTCCGCCAGGAGGGCGTGGGCCAGGCTCACCAGAGCCGGCAGCGCCGGATGGGTCGGGCCCTCCGGCCAGGCGAGATGGACCGGGACGGGTGGGGCGTCGGCGAGTGGGCGGAAGATCAGGGAAGGGTGGGTGTGGTTGCCGGGGGTGGCTGTGGTGGAGATGCCGACGGCCCGGCCCGCGGCGATCGCCATCAGCCACTCGTCGGTGTTCGTGACCTCCACGGTCGCCGCGGGGCGGGCCGTGCGGGGCCAGAGGTCCATGGTCGTGGTGCCGGAGACGGTGTTGAGGGCGATCCGGTGGGGGACCAGGTCCGCCAGGGTGACCTCGGGGAGCGCGGTGAGCGGGCTGTCCGCGGCCATTACCACCACCCGTGCCTCCGTCAGCAGGAGTTCCGTGCGCAGCGCGGGGGCCGTCACCTCGCCCCGCAGCAGTGCCGCGTCCGCCCGGCCCTGGGCCAGGCCGCCCGTGGGATCGTCGATGCGCAGCAGCTCCAGCGGTGTCTCCGGGTGCGTCTCGTCCCAGCGGCGCAGGAGGGGCACGGTGTGGTCGCCGAGCGCGGCCCAGGGGTGGCCCAGGCGCAGCGGCCAGCTCTTGAGCGTCCGGGGGTTCAGGGCGTTGTCCACGGCCGCGACGGCCACCGCGGCCTTGTCGCGGAAGGTGCGGCCCTCGGCGGTCAGGTCGAGATGGTGGGTGGAGCGGTCGACCAGACGGGCGCCCAGCCGGTCCTCCAGCTGGCGCAGCGTGCGGGAGAGCGCGGGCTGGCCCAGGTGCAGTCGGGCGGCGGCCCGGGTGATGTTGCCCTCCTCCGCGATGACGAGGAAGGCGCGCAGGTGCCGTAGCTCCACGGTCATGCTTCCCGAGCATAACCGCCGGAACATCGGCATTTCACGCGGCACCGACGGCTCCCTAGCGTGAACGGCATGACCTCCACGGGGCACTTCTCGTCCAGCGCACACATGTCGGCGGGCCACATGTTGGCGGGCCACGCGTCGTCGGCCCACATGCCGGCGGCCCACGCGTCCTCGGCCCGCGTGTCGGCGGGCCACATGTCGCCGAACCACGTGGCGTCCGACCCCACCTCGTCAGCCCTCCCGCGCCGGCACCCCGTCGGGCGCGGCAGTCTCACCGGTGTCGGCCTGGTCCTCGCCGGCGTGGTCTCGGTCCAGTTCGCGTCCGCCTTCGCGGCGTCGCTGTTCCCGCGCGCGGGAGCGCTCGGTACGGTCGCGCTGCGGGCGGCGTTCGCCGCGGTGCTGCTCCTCGTCGTCACCCGGCCGCGGCTGCGCGGGTACTCCCGCGCCGACTGGGTGGTCGTCACCGGCTTCGGCCTGGCGCTCGGCGGTATGAACCTCCTCTTCTACCAGGCCATCGACCGGATCCCGCTGGGCGCGGCGGTCACCGTCGAGGTGCTCGGCCCGCTCCTGCTCTCCGTCGCTGTCTCCCGCCGCGCCGCCGGCCTGTTGTGGGCCGCGCTCGCCCTCGCCGGAGTCTGCCTGCTGGGCCGGGGCGACTTCGGCGCCCTCTCCACCACGGGCGTGGCATTCGCTGTGGGTGCCGGAGCCATGTGGGCCGCGTACATAGTGCTCAACGCCCGCGCGGGCGCCCGCTTCCCCCGCCTCGACGGCCTGGCGATCGCGATGACCGTCGCCGCCCTGGTCAGCCTCCCCCTGGGGATCGGCGCGGCGGGCGGGACCCTGCTGGAGCCCCGGGTGCTCGGGCTGGGGCTGGCGATCGCGGTACTGGGCTCGGGAGTGCCGTACACCTTGGAACTGCTCGCCCTGCGCAGGCTGCCCGCCGCGACCTTCGCGGTGCTCATGAGCCTGGCCCCGGCCTTCGCCGCGCTGGCGGGATACCTGGTGCTCGGCCAGGGGCTCACGGCACAGCAGTGTGTGGCGATCGCCCTCGTGGTGGCGGCCAGCGCCGGGGCCGTCCGTCAAGGGGAGAGCTAGAAGCGGATGGTCATCTCGACGCTCACGTCGTCCCCGGCACCCAGGTCCGCCGGCCTGCGGACCGCCACCTTGAGCGGCAGCAGATAGCCGCCGTCCTTCGGGAACAGGGACGTCGTGAAGGTGACCTCGCCGACCGTGGCCTCGACGGGGATCACGCCCCAGCCGTACGTGGCCATCCGCGCCACCTCGCCGATGTCGGCGCACTCCTGTTCCGGCACGGGCACGAAGTAGTACGGCGCCGGACCGCGCCATTCGATCACCCGGCCGGTGAAGGTGAGGTTCATCGGGTCCGCCCCCGTCTCTCGATCAGGAGTGACCGTAGCGCGCCGCGATGTCCGTGAGGTACCCGCGCAGCAGGACCTTCGCCTCGTCCAGCAGAGCCGCGTCGCCCCGGGTGTCGCGACGGAAGGCCTCCTGCGCGAGGGCGTCGGCGGCGAGCATGGCCGCGTGGCAGACGCGGGCCAGGGTCTCGTCGTCCTCGGCGAAGCCGAGGGAGAGCAGGATGCGGCGGATGCCGTCGGCCATTCGGCGCTTGTGCTCGCGGTCGGCGGCCCGGGTCCGCTCGGTCAGTCCGCTGCCGAACCACAGGGCGCGGAAGCCGTGTTCGGTGCGGTAGATCTCGGCGTACGCGTCGATGAGGACGCCGACCGGGTCCTCCCAGCGCTCGGCGGAGGCGGCCTCGACCAGGGCGTCCATCGCCGCTTCCAGCTTGGCGAAGTAGCCGGCCGCGAGGGCCTCGATGATCGCGCCCCGGTCGGGCAGGTACTGGTACAGCGAACCGACCGACACACGGGCCTCGGCCGCGATCCTGGTCGTGGTGAGCGCCTCGACGCCCTCCTCGACCAGGATGCGCTCCGCGGCGTCCAGCACTCGCGCCAACCGGGCCCGGCTGCGGGCCTGTTGGGGAGTACGACGCAGGGAGGCGATCCAAGCCGCCCGGTCGGTGTCCGCGGTGGGCTCGCCCACGCGACAACCTCCGAACCTGAACGTGACTTTGTTTCACGTTTAGGTTAGCGTCGCGCGCATGACCGACTCAAGCTCGGCGCTGAGCGAGGAGCGGGCCGCCGTCGCGGACGCCTGCCGCCGCCTGGGGGCCGAGGGCCTGCTCATCGGTACGGCCGGCAATGTCAGCGTGCGTGTCGACGACCGCGTGGCGATCACCGCGACCGGCGCGGTCCTCGCCGATCTCACCCCGGACCAGGTCACCGTCGTGGACCTCGCCGGCGAGGTCGTCGCCGGGACGCTGCTGCCGACCTCGGAGCTGGACCTCCACCTCGGTGTCTACCACCGCTACGGCACCGCCGCGGTCGTGCACACACACGCCCCGCTGGCCACGGCGCTCTCCCTGGTCCTCGACGAACTGCCCTGCATCCACTACCAGTTGATCGCGCTCGGCGGCACCGTACGGGTCGCGCCGTACGCCACCTTCGGCACCCCGGAGCTGGCCGAGTCGGTGATCGAGGCCCTCGATGGCCGCGGCGCCGCCTTGATGGCGAACCACGGAGCCGTCACCCACGCGCCGACACTCGACAAGGCGGTCGAGCACGCGCTGCTGCTGGAGTGGGCCTGCGGGGTCTACCAGCGCGCGGTCGCCCTGGGAGAGCCCCGAGTCCTCGACGAACAGCAGCAGATCGCGGTGATCGAGGCAGCCCTCGCCCGCGACTACGGCACCACCCGACCCGTGCAGAAGGGACAGCGATGAAGGTCGTCACGATGGGCGTGCAGGTACTGGACGTACTTGTGCGGCCGGTCGAGGAGATACCCGAGGGGCAGAACGCCACCCTCGTCGAGGACATCCGCATGACCGCCGCCGGCACGGCCGCCGGCACCGCCCTCACCCTCGCCAAGCTGGGCGCCTCGGTCCGCACGGCCGGTGCGATCGGCACCGACCCGACCGGCGACCTGCTGATCCAGCTCCTCAACAAGGCGGGAATCAGTACGGAGTTGCTGGTCCGCCGCATCGACACCTCAACCTCCGCCACGGTCCTGCCCATTCGCCCGAACGGCGACCGCCCCTCCCTGCACCTGCTCGGCGCCAACATCACCTACGGCCTGGACGACGTGCCCTGGGACGCGGTGGCCGAGTCGACCCATCTGCACCTGGGCGGACCGGAGTTGATCGGCGCGGAGGTCGCCGCGCGGATCCTCGCGCACGCCAAGGAGAACGGCGTCGTCACCTCCGTGGACCTCCTCGCCCCCGGCGAACTCGGCACGTTCGACCAGATCGAGCCAGTACTGCCGTACATCGACTACCTGCTGCCCAACGACGACCAGGTCCTCGGCTTCAGCGAGGAGCTGGACCTGGTGACCGGCGCGAAGAAGTTCGTCGCCGGCGGTGTCGGTCTCGTCGCGGTGACCCGGGGCGGCGACGGAGCGCTCCTGGTGACCGCCGGAGGCACCGAGACCGTCCCGGCGTTCGAGATCGACGTCGTCGACACGACCGGCTGCGGCGACGCCTTCTCGGCCGGCTTCCTCCGCGGCATCAGCCTCGACCGCACCCCACGCGAGTCCGCGATCCTCGGCAGCGCGGCGGCGGCACTGGTGGCCCAGGGGCTGGGCAGTGACCACGGGGACTTCGACCTGGCGGAGGCGGACGAGTTCTCGATGACAAGCAAGACCCGTTGACGCCAGGGGAATGGGAAAGTCGTGCACGGTGTTGCGGGAGCATCGAACCGTCCCGCAGCACCGCACGACAGGATGTGCTCCCATGCCCCGCTCCGAAGCCCGCGTGACCACCGACCGCCCCCAGCGCTACGCCAAGCAGCTCGCCTCGCATCTCGGTCGTCGCAGTGAGACCAGCTGGGACGAGGAGAGCGGTACGGGCAGTCTGCTGTTCCAGAACGGGGGGAAGGGGACGCTGACCGCGACGGAGGGTGCGCTGCTGCTTACGCTGGAGGCGGAGGCCGAGCATCTCGACCTCCTGGAGGGTGTCATCGGGAGCCACCTGGTGCGGTTCGGGACCAAGGACGAGCTGGTCGTCGAGTGGCAGCGCGCGTCCGGTGAGCCGGGTACCACCCAGCGCAAGGACGCGGACTGACCTCAGATCGAGCAGCCGACGTGCGCCAGCGCCTGCCGCAGCAGCACCCCGTGGCCGCCCGGCATCTCGCTCTGCACCGCCACCGACAGCGCGTCCTGCGGGCTGAACCACACCAGGTCAAGGGCGTCCTGCCGGGGCCGGCAGTCGCCGGTCACCGGCACCACGTAGGCCAGCGACACGGCGTGCTGGCGGGGGTCGTGGTACGGCGTGATGCCGACCGTCGGGAAGTACTCCGCCACCGTGAACGGCTGGAGGGAGGACGGGATCCGGGGCAGCGCCACCGGGCCGAGGTCCTTCTCCAGGTGCCGCATCAGGGCGTCCCGGATCCGCTCGTGGTGCAGGACGCGGCCGGAGACCAGAGTCCGGCTGACCGTGCCGTCGGGTCCGATGCGCAGCAGCAGGCCGACGCTGGTGACTTCGCCGCTGTCGTCGACGCGCACGGGCACGGCCTCGACGTACAGGATCGGCATCCGGGCGCGTGACTGCTCGAGGTCGTCGGCGCTCAGCCAGCCGGGCGTGGTTTCGGTCATGTCAGACATTGCTTGATCATACTTTCCGGGTACGGCGGACGCTCAGTGGCGTTCGCCTGCTGGGACGGGGGCGGGGGAGGGAAGTCCGTAGAGGCGGCGGGCGTTGTCGCCGCTCACCCAGGCCACCAGGCGTAACGCGTCCGGCAGGCTCAGCTCGTCGGCGGTCACCCGCTCCTGGAGGAGCCCGGCGAGTCCCTCGCGGAACGCCAGTGCGCCGAGCAGGTGGAACTCGGCCACTCCGTAGGCGTCGGAGCTGTACAGCAGCTTGCGGAACGGCGTGATCTCCAGGGCCTCCGCCAGGATCGCCGCGGCTCGTGCGGGGCCGACGTGATGCAGGGTGAGGCCCACGTCCAGGTACACCTGCTCGAACACGGCGGCCAGATAGGCGGCCTGCCGCTGGTAGGGCCAGCAGTGCAGCAGCAGGACCGGGATCGTGCCGGCGGTCAGATGCAGCCAGTCCGTGAGGTGGGTCGGGTCCGTGCGGTGCATACGGATGTCGCTGTCGCCGAACCCGGTGTGCAGCTGGAGCGGCAGGCCCAGGTCCACCGCCGTCCACAGCAGGTGCCGTACGAGAACCGGGTCCGCCAGGCGGCCGCCCCGCGCGATCCAGTTGGCGGCGGCCCGGGTGACGTCCTCGGGCGCGGGCCGTGCCGGGTCCAGGTCGAAGCCGGTGCGGTAGGCGGCGACCGACTTCACACCGACCACATCGGGACGCCGTACGGCCTCCTCGGCGGCGGTGCGGAACGCCTGCGCGTAGGCGTCCGGCTCGACGCCCCGCGCGGCCACCGCCTCCGCGACGCCTTCCAGCCGCACGATCTCGTACGCCGTTCCGCCCGCGATGCCGGCCAGCTCGGCGGGTGTCGTGAGCCGCTCCGGTGCGTATCCGGTGTCCACGCAGAACACGTCCGTGCCGGCGGCGGTCAGGAAGCGGCGGTTGACCTCGGCCGGGCCGAACTCCGCGCGGCGGGCCAGGTAGGCGTCGGCCGGTGCGTGGCGCGGAAGGTCCAGGAGAGGCGCGCAGTGCCGGCGGATCGCCACGCCCACCGGGCTGTCGAAGGGGGAGATGCCGGGCCAGCGCTCGCCCTCGGTGATCAGGGACTCGAAGCCGGGGCGGTCGAGGGGGGTGGTGACGATGCCGTGGCAGTGGTGGTCGACCAGGCGGGCGGCGGCGAGAGCGTCGTGGATAGGGGAGCCCGAAGCGTGGGTGGGCCGGGGTGGGGCCTTGTCGGCGGGCCGGGCGGCGCTCATGCAGCAACTCCCACGCATCCGCATACACCGACACTCCGGCCTGCGGTCCTGCCGGCGTACCCACGCGCGGGGCTGCCGGTATTCCGGCCCGCGGTCTTGCCGACGCTCCCGCGCGCGGCACCGCCGACATCGCGGCCCGTGGTCCTGTCGGTGTTCCCGCGCGTCCCCGTAGCGCCGCTCCCGTGCCCTCTCATACCGGTGTCCCCCGTGCGCGTACCCACGTCAGTACTTCCACCGGTACGCCGCCGCGACCGCCTCGTCGTCAAGGCCCGCCACCGCGTCGATCTCTCCCATCCGTACGGCGATCACGGCGTCGGCGAGGACCGGGCCCAGGGCCGCCTGCAGGCGTTCGTCGCCGCGGAACTCCTTGACCGCGCGGGCCAGCGAGGTCGGCAGCCGGCGTACGCCCGCGGCCGTGGCCTCCTCGGTGCCGAGCCCGGCCGGGTCGCCGGTGATCTCCTCGGGGAGCGGGGCGGCGGAGGTCAGGCCGTCGAGGCCGGCGGCGAGCAGGCCGGTCAGGGCGAGGTACGGGTTGGCGGCCAGGTCGACCGGCTTGACCTCCAGGTTCGCGGCCCGGTCGGTCAGGCCCGCCGTGCCGGTGACGATCCGGATCGCCGCCTCCCGGGTCTCGCGGCCCCACGCGGTGAACACCCCTGCCCACTGCGAGGGTTTGAGGCGCAGATAGCTCGCCGGACTCGGCGCGGTCAGGGCCGTGAGCGCGGGCAGATGGCCGAGGATGCCCGCCACGAACGACTCGGCCTCCTCCGTCATGCCGTAGCGGCCCTTGCCGCCGGAGTGGAGGTTGACTCCGTCGCGCCAGGCGGAGAGATGGATGTGGCCGCCGTTGCCGACGCCCTCGGCGAGGACCGCGGGGGAGAAGGAGACGACGAGTCCGTGCCGTCCGGCGACCGCCCGGATCGTCTGCCGCAGCAGAACACTGATGTCGGCCGCCGCCACCGGATCGAGCGCGGCCGTGGAGATCTCGAACTGCCCGGCCGCGTACTCGGGATGGAGTTGCTCGACCTCGATCCCCTGCTGGGCGCAGGCCGCGAGGAGTTCGGCCGTGCAGTCGCTCAACTTGACCTGACGCGTGGCGCTGTACGCCGGTCCCGTGGCCGCCGGTTCGAACGCGCCGTCGGCCGCCTCGGCGCGCCCCACGGACCACTCGATCTCGATGCCCGCCTTGAAAGCGAGCCCGTGCCGCTCGGCGGCCGCCCTGACGATCCTGCGCAGGACCGTGCGGGAACAGCCCGGGTGCGGCTCGCCCTCCTGTGTGATCCGGTCGACCGGCGCCCACGCCCAGCCGGGCTGCCCGGCCAGCGTCACCAGCCGGTCGAGGTCGGGGTACAGGCGCAAGTCGCCGTCGGGGGAGCCGAGTACGTCCGTGGAGACGATGAAGTCGTTCGCCAGGAAGGTGTCGAACACCGGGGACATGCCCACACCCCAGGCCGCCGCCGAGGCGAGCCGTGCGGTGGGGATCGTCTTCACCCTGCTGATCCCCGCCGTGTCGACGTAGGACAGGACGACCCCGTCGACACCCTTGGAGCCGAGTTCGTCGCTCAGCGCGGTCGCCCGGTCCACGTCACCGGGGCGGCCGCCGGGGACGGGGTCGGCAAGAGTGGTCATACGTCCTCCACGACGGGCTCGGCTGGGTCGGCTCCCGCGTCAGGGTTTCACGGCGACTCCGCCGAACTGCGGTACCACGGCCGGGGAGTCGGGCTCGGCGCGCCACCGCGAGCAGGAGACCAGACCCGGTTCGAGGAGGTCGAGTCCCTCGAAGAACGCGGCGATGTCGGTGCCGCTGCGGGCGGTGATCGGCGGGGTGGCGTTCTCGTTCCAGAACTTCATCGCCGGGATCTGGCCCGCGCCGCCGAGTTCGTCGTCGAAGGTGGGGTGGGTGAGCACCAGGTAACTGCCGGACGGGACCGAGGCCATGACGCGGCGGACGATCTCGCGGGCCTTGTCGTAGTCGAGGACGAAGTTCAGGATGCCGAGCATCATCACCGCGACCGGCTTCTCGAAGTCCAGGGTGCCCGAGGCGCGTTCGAGGATCGCCTCCGGGTCGTGGACGTCGGCGTCGATGTAGTCGGTGACGCCCTCGCGGGTGCTGGTCAGCAGGGTGCGGGCGTGGACCAGGACGATCGGGTCGTTGTCGACGTAGACGATCCTGGAGTCCGGGGCGACGCGCTGCGCGATCTGGTGGGTGTTGTCCACCGTCGGCAGGCCGGTGCCGATGTCGAGGAACTGGCGGACACCGCGCTCCTCGCCGAGGAAGCGGACCGCGCGGCCCAGGAACCAGCGGTCCGCGCGGGCGATCTCCCGGATGATCGGGAACATCCCGGCGACGTGCTCGCCGACGCGCTGGTCGACCTCGTAGTTGTCCTTGCCGCCGATCCAGTAGTTCCACACGCGCGCGTTGTGCGCCACACCGGTGTTCAGCCTCGCCGATGTGTCCGACGGGGTGTGGCTCTCGCTCACGACTGTGCTCCTTCTCGCCTGCGGCCGTTGCGCCGCCGTTGCCGCCATTGTGCCGTCCGATGATCAGCTTGTCCCGGAAAACGTGAGGGTCAGCTCTCCGGGCGTGCGTGGCCGTTCTGCCATGCCCAGGCCGCGATCTCCACGCGGTTCCGTGCGGCGAGCTTCAGCTGGACGCTGGAGAGGTGGGTCTTGACCGTGGAGAGGGAGACATACAACTCCGCGGCGATCTCGTTGTTCGTACGGCCGAGGGCGACCAGGCGGACGACGTCGAGCTCCCGTTCGGTGAGGGGCTCGGCGGGCGGCTCGGTGACTGCCGCGGGGCGGGGGGCGGTGGCCGGTTCCGGGACCTCCGTGACGTGCCGGAGCAGGCGGACCGTGACCGACGGGGAGACCAGGGAGTCGCCGGCCGCCGCGGCGCGGACCGCCTCCGCGAGGAGGGTCGGTCCGGAGTCCTTGAGGAGGAAGCCGCAGGCACCCCCGCGCAGGGCGCCGTAGACGTACTCGTCCAGGTCGAACGTGGTCACGACCACCACCCGCATCGGGTCCGCCACGTCGGGTCCGGCCAGTATCCGCGTCGCCTCCAGGCCGTCCAGCTTCGGCATCCGGATGTCCAACAGGCACACGTCCGGCCGCAGCTCCCGGGCCAGCGTCACGGCCGTCTCCCCGTCGGCGGCCTCCGCGACCACGGTGATGTCGGGCTGCGCGTCCAGGAAGAACCGGAAGCCGGTGCGGACCATGTCCTGGTCGTCGGCGATCAGCACGCGGATGGGGGCGGCCGGCGGGGTGGTGCTCGTCATGGCTCGCATCATGCCTCAGGGAGGGGGCGGGCGGCGGGTGCCGCCGACGCGGCCGGGGCGC
>NZ_JBEYVC010000244.1:0-13243 GCF_040643855.1 Streptomyces sp. NPDC047072
GGCATGTCACCGAGGACGGCTCGGCCTCCATCGGCAAGCTCTGCGTCCACCCCCCACACGGACCGCGCCGCCTCCGTCCGCCGCACCGCGAGCAGCGCCTCGACCGCCTCCCGCCCGAGCGCGGCCGTGGCCGCCGTCCATGCCTCGCCGTCGTCGCGCCGCTCGTGACACAGGTCGTCGAAGGCCTCGGTGTACCGGTCGGCGGCCCGTTCGTGGTTGCCGGTCTCCTGATCCGCTACGGCGAGACAGCGCAGCAACGGCCAGACAGACGGGGCGAGTTCGAGTGCGCGCTCCCAACTGCGCACCGCCTGCGCCCGGTCACCGGCGTGCCACTGGGCCACCCCGAGGTGGTACTCGGCGAGCGGAGTCGCGGGCGCGGTCTCCAGCATGTCCCGCCAGTGCGGGGCGACCAGGGTCGCGCCGGGCGGCCGCACCCGGCGCGGCTCGGGGAAGGCCCCGGCCCGCAGCAGCTCCCGCCAGGGCGCCTGCTCCTCGCCGAGGGTGCTCTCCTCGAAGGGCGTCCCCGGCAACTTCCAGTCGCTGCGCAGTACTTCGAGCGCGCCCCAGCCGGAGCCGACAGCGAGGATCTCGCGGGGTTCGGTGTCGGCGCAGGGCTTCCAGGCAGCGTAGGCGTCGTCGACGGCGGCCCGCGGCAGGACGGCCTCCAGGCGTGCCTCCGCTTCCGGTACCGCCAACTCCGGTGCGTCCAGCGGCCCGTACGCCTCCAGCCACGCCACCTCGCTCTCCGCCTCCAGCCGGACGTGCTCCAACTGCGTACGGGCGAGCCCCGCCTGGATCTCGCTGTAGCCGCCCGTGCCGGGCTCGGTGAGCCACTCCTGCCAGCGCCGCCCGCCGCTGCCGGTCCCCCACAGGAACAGCTTGCGGCCGCGCAGCACGTCCGTGGAGGTCTGCACGAGCCCGTGGCCGTCGGAGTCGAGGGCGGCGATCCACGGCCGCTGTCCGTCGGGGAGGTCGTAGAAGTAGTCGGCCGCGTAAGGGCTGTTGACCGGGTCGGCGGGGACGGTCACCCGGCGCAGCTGCTGCTCGTACCCGAAGTGCCAGGCCTCCTCGGCGGGAGCGAGCACCCTGCGCTCCTCGGGGACCGCGATGTTGGACCACCAGTACGTCGGCACGGGCCGCTGCTGCGGATTGCGGATGCGGACGCCGACGTACAGGAAGTCGGAGTCCTCGGGGAGCCACAGGTCGACCTGGAAGGGGAGGTCGCGCAGGCGCTCCCACTCCCACAGGCGGAGCATCTCACCGCCGTCCGGGGCGGGGACACGGGCCGCGTGCAGGGGCGAGCAGGAGAGCGTGGTGTGGCCGGTGGCGCCGATGTTCCACTCGACGCCACCGGAGAACCAGGCGCCGTTGAGGGCGAAGTTCGCGGGCTGGAACACAGGGTTGCGGTACAGGAGTTCACGCCCGGTCGGCTTGTGGAGGAGGGAGACGATGCGGCCGCCCAGTCCGGGCAGGACGGTGGCCCGGAGCCGGTCGTTCTCGATGACGATCGTCTCGATCTCGCGGGGCTCGCGCGCTCTGTCGTAGCCGTCCCGGATCCGCAGCGGCAGCAGGCTGGTGAGCGGTCCGTAACCGGCCTGCCGGGCCATGTCCCGGGGCAGGTCGTGGCGGTCCCGTTCCTCGATGCGATGCACCTCGTGCAGGAGCCGCAGCGGGGGCAGTGGGTTGTCCGGCCCCAACTGCGCGGCGGGCAGGGTGAGTACGTCTCGCCGGATCGTCGTCACGATCACCATGGAAGCCGTTCGTCGGTGAGTCGGCCAGGGGAGCTGCCGGTCAGGATTGCGCAAAGGCGGCCACGACGACGTCCGTGAGGAGCGCGCCCGCGGTGCCGTCGGGGTCCAGATCGGGATCGTAGATGGTGATGTTGAGCCCGACGCAGGACGGGGAGGCGAGCAACGGCCGTAGCAGCGCGACGAGTTCGTCCGGGAGGAGTCCGTCCGGATCGGGGCTGTCGACGGCGGGCATGACGGACGGGTCGAGGACGTCGGCGTCCAAGTGCAGCCAGAACCCCTCGAGTTCGGGGATCTCGAAGGCCTGCGCGGTGGCGCGGGCGAGGGCGTCGGCACCCCACTCGCGGAGGTCGCCGACGGTGACGACCGGGATCTTGAGGTCCGCCAGTTCGGCCCGTTCCTCCTCGAACGCGTCGCGGATCCCGAAGAACCGCACGTCCTCGTCCCGAAGATAGGGCCGCAGCCCCTCCAGGTCCGTCAGGTCCTCCTGCCCCCGCCCGGTGGCCAGCGCGACCTCCTCGCCGCCGGCCGCGCCGATCCGGTCGGAGGTGCCGGGGTGCCGGAAGTCCGGCGAGGCGTCCACGGCCGCGAGCCCGTACCGTCCGATGCGGCGCAACGCGAGCGAGGCGCCGAGCTGGATGGAGCAGTCGCCGCCGAGGACGAGGGGGAAGTCCCCGGCGCGCACATGGCGCTCGATCCGGTCGGCGAGGCGGACGGTGTACGAGGCGATCGCGGCCGCGTTGAAGACGCCGTCGCCCTCCTGCCAGTCCCCCCGGTCGTAGCGCGGCGGCACCACCACCCCGCCCTCCAGCGCCCGCAGACGCTGCACGATCCGCTGTTCCCGCAGGGCACCGGCGAGCTTGTAGCAGCCGGGCACGGTACCGGGAGCGGGCGGGCGCAGGCCGAGGTTGGAGGGGGCGTCCAGCACGACGATATTCCGCATGCCAGGCATCCTCGCCGACATACAGTCGGGGCTCAACGCGAGCGACACGGGAGCGGGGAATGAGCGAGCAGCACACGTACCGAGTAATCGTCCGGGGGACGTGGGACGGGCTGACCGAGGAGGCCCGCGAGCGGTTGCTCGCGGAGGCGTCGGAGCACGGGATGACGAGCATGCGGTTCACGGAGGAGGGGTCGCTGTCGTACGAGCCGTCGCCGCTGAAGCACTTCTCGATGCGGTACGTGGTGGTCTCGGACGCGGCGGACGGCGACGAGATGGCCGGGGCGCTCGCGGAGGACCGGGCCGAGACGGCGCTCAAGGGCCTCGGCTACGGCTTCCGGGACCTGAAGTCGACGGTCACCGACCTCGACACGATGAAGATCAACCGGAAGCCCGCATCTCGGCGGTGATCGCCCACCGCTCGTGGTCGCGCCAGTCGCCGTCGATGTAGAGCATCTTCGGAGAGAAGCCCTCCAGACGGAAGCCGCAGCTGCGGGCGAGGGCGATGGAGGCGCTGTTCTGCGGCTGCACGTTGATCTCCAGCCGGTGCAGCCGCATCGGGCCGAAGGCGTGGCCGACGACGAGGTCCAGCCCTTCGCGCATCAGCCCCCGCCCGGCCGCGTGCGCGAAGGCGCCGTAACCGAGCGCCCCGCACTGGAAGCCGCCCTCGACGATGTTGTTGATGTTGACGAACCCGGCGATGGCCCCGTCCCTGTCCTTCTCACACACCAGGAACCCGGCCTTGGTCCGGTCCTCGATCAGCCGCCCCGCGTACGCGGTGTAGGCGTCCGCACTGACCGGCGGAAAGAGCCACGGCTGATGCAACGCCTTGCTCTCCCGCGCCCGGGCACTGAACTCGGCCGCGTCCCCATAGGTGAAGTGACGTACGCCCACGCGGGGCCCTTCGGCCAGATAACGGGAAGCGGTATGCGGCATCCCCTCACCCTACGGCGTGCTAGCTGCGCCGCTTCATGAAATACGCCCCGCACAGCGCGCCGATCAGGCCGGTGGCGAGCAGGGCTGTCCACAAGGGCATCGTGACCTCGGGGATCAGCAGGCGGATCTTCGTCTCGCGGGTGTTCTCGAAGATGAAGATCAGGGCGAGGACGGCGAGCAGCAGGACGATCACCCTGGCCGGGGTGACCGCCCCGCTCCTGCCTTTGGATGTGCCGCTCTCGGAGGTCTTCGGGCTCATGCGACCAGGGTGGGCCCGAAGCCCCCGTCACGCGCGGTGAGGGCTGCCCTCCGGGTGACTCAGCGGCCCGCCACGGGCAGCTCCAGCACCCCCGCCCTGCCCGGCGCGCTGACCACGCTCACCGGCTTGATCCCCCGGTTCCCGAAGTACGCGTCGTCGCTCGCCGCGATCACGAACTGCAGCCGGTGCCCCTTCTCGTACCGGTGCACCACCCCCGGCAGGGTCACCGTGAACGGCCTGTTCACGTCCGCCACCCGCACCGGCGCGACCAGCCGATGGGCCAGCGTCTTGGTGCCGTCGGGCGCGATGTCGTACAGCTTGGCGAAGAGCACCAGCTTGTCGGCCGCGTCACCGGAGTCCTGGGTGCGCTCGGCCGCGGGCGAGACGACCTTCAGCGTGGCCTTCGCGGCACCGACGACGTCCACGCTCCGGGTGAGCGGCGCACTGGTCCACCCGAGATACGTGCCCTCCGTGTCGTACGGCGCCGGATCGGGCAGCCCGAGCATGCCGTACAGCGAACTCTCTGAATGACTCGTGGGCACCAGCTGGTTGCTGTACGACCGGCTCCCGCGCGTCACCTTCTTCGCGCTGTCGACGAGCGTGCCGTCGCCGGAGAGGTACAACTTGCGGCTGGGAGACGGGAGTCGGTCGGCGGTGGCGTAGGTGTCGGTCGGGTCGGTGATCCAGTCCCGGTAGTAGGCGAAGGCGGGACCGGTGTCGGTGTGCTTCTGCTTGCGGAGGTAGCGGTCGAACCAGCCGAGGATCCGCCGGCCGACATAGCTGGTCTCCAAGTTGCCCTGCCGGAGGTTGAGTTCACCTGCGGCCGGGTCCGTGACGCCGCCGCTGTGTCCCCAGGACTGCCAGATCATCTTGGCGGGGACGCCCTGGGCCCTGAGCGTCTTGTACGTCGCCGTCGCCTCGTTGAGGTTGAAGAGGCTGTCGGCCTGCCCCTGAACCAGCAGGGTCGGCGCCTTGACGCGCTTGAGGTACGACACCGGCGAGACGCTCTGCGCGTAGGAGATCAACTCCCTTGTGGGGCCTGTCGGATAGCTTCCGGAGTTGAGGGTGCGGATGGTGTCGCAGGCCTTGGTCACGAAGTGCACACAGCCCAGGGAGTTGATCCGGGACGGGTCGAGGTTGGCCGCCGTGAGCGGCAGCTTCTCCCCGATGAGATAAAACCCGTTGGTCCACTGCCACTTGAAGACGCCCGCCGCCTCGCCCCTCGTGTTGTTCGGGTCGAGGGAGTACGCCAGGTCGTTCCAGGTGATCATCGGTACGAGCGCGTCCACCCGGTGGTCCACGGCGGCGGTCGCCAACTGGATCGCGCCCCCGTAGGACCCGCCGATCATGCCGACGCGCGGGTCGCCGGGACCGTCGAGGGTGACGAAGTCGGCCTTGGTGCCGTCGTCGGCGGCCCGCTTCCCGGCGAGGAAGTCGACGAGCCGGGAGGCGGCCACGCCGTCGATCGCCGGGTCGTCGAGGGAGATCAGACAGCCGGAGTTGCCGAAGCCGAGTCCCGAGTAGGCGAGCGCGACATAGCCGCGCTGCGCGAAGGCCTTCGCGGTGGCGTCGGTGGAGCCGTCGGACTTGCTGCCGCCGAAGCCGTTGGTGGTGAGGACGGCGGGGGCCCGGCCGACGCCGGTGGGGCGGTACAGGTCGGCGTCGATGGTGCAGGTGCGACCACCTGCCTGGACGGTGAACTTCAGCGGGGAGACGGTGTATTGGGCGGTGGCGGAGACGGGAGCGGTGAGAGTGGCGCCGAGCAGGAGAGCGAGGGGAACGCAGGATCCGAGCACACGACGGGACACGGGACCTCCACACCGGGGACGGCACGGTTTACCGACCGGTAGCCATGGTGTGACGCGTGTCAGGAGAGGTCAATCACCGTGACCGATGCTTCTCAGCGCAGTGCCGGTTCGTCGAGGGTCAACGTGCCCGCGTCCGCGTCCAGTTCGGCCGCCACACCGAACGGGATCGTCAACGCCCCTTCGCAGTGCCCGAATCCGACCTCCTCCACGACGGGCACACCGAGCGCGCCCAGCCGGTCGGCGAGGACGGCCCGCACCGCGTCGTAGGGTCCGCACGCGGCCCACGAGCCGAGCGCGATCCCGCTGACGCCGTCGAGCCAGCCCGTGCGCAGGAGTTGGGTGAGGAACCGGTCGATGCGGTACGGCTGCTCGCCGACGTCCTCGATCATCAGCAGTCCGCCTCGCGCGCTGGCGAGGGCGTGCGGGGTGCCGAGGTCGGAGGCGAGGACGCTCAGGCAGCCGCCCAGAGTGACACCCCGGGCGCGGCCCGGCACCAGGGCCGGGCCGGCGGCCGGGATGGTACGGACCGTCTCCGGGGCGAACAGGGTGGCGCGCAGGTGCTCCTGGGCCCGGTCGTTCTTGACGAAGTCGACGCCGGCGGCGGCCGGGCTGTACAAGGTGACCAGGCCGAGTCGGGTGGCGAACGCCTGGTGGAGCGCCGTGATGTCGCTGAAGCCGGTGAACACCTTGGGCCCGGCCGCCCGCATGGCGTCCCAGTCGATGAGGTCGACCATGCGCTGGGCGCCGTAGCCGCCCCGGGCGCAGAGCACCGCGTCGACGGACGGGTCGCACCAGGCCCGCTGGAGGTCGGCGGCCCGGTCGGCGTCGGAGGCCGCCATGTAGCCCAACGCGCTGTCACGGCCGAGGACATGGGGGCCGACCACCGGGTCAAGGTCCCAGCCGCGCAGGATGTCGAGGCCGGCCTGGAGCCGCTCCTCGACCACCGGCCCGCTCGGGGCGACGACGGCCACACGGGCACCGGGGGCGAGCCGGGCGGGCCGCTGCAGTTCTCTCACTTGGACAGCTCCAGGGTGGGAATCCCGGGCGGGTCGATCCCGAAGACCTGTGCGTACAGGGAGAGTTCGGACTCCAGGACCCGGATCATCGTGTCCGCCCGCCGGAAGCCGTGGCCCTCCCCCTCGAAGGCGATGTAGGCGTGCGGCACCCGCCGTCCCGCGATCCGCTCCAGGAACCGCTCGCACTGCGCGGGCGGGCAGATCACGTCGTCGAGGCCCTGGAGCAGCAGGAAGGGCACGGTGAGCCGGTCGGCGTGCTCGACGGGCGAGCGCTCCGCGTACCGCGCGGGCACCTCGGCGAGCGGTCCGACCAGGCCCTCCAGGTACTGCGACTCGAAGTCGTGGGTCTCCCCGGTGCCCCAGCCGGCCAGGTCGAGGATGGGGTAGATGATCGTGCCGCAGGCGTAGACGTCGGTCGTGGTGAGGGAGGCGGCCGAGGTCCAGCCGCCCGCGCTGCCGCCCCGGACGGCGAGCCGGTCGCGGTCGGCGGTGCCCTCGTCGGCGAGGGCGAGGGCGACGGCCGCGCAGTCCTCGACGTCGACCACGCCCCACTGCTCGCGCAGCCGGTCGCGGTACTCCCTGCCGTAGCCGGTCGAGCCACCGTAGTTGACCTCGGCGACGCCGATGCCGCGGGAGGTGAAGTAGGCGATCTCCAGGTCGAGGACGAGCGGCGCCCGGCTGGTCGGGCCGCCGTGCACCCAGACGACGTAGGGCGGCGGCTCGTCGGCGGGTGCCGTCCGGCCGGGGTGGTGGGGCGGGTAGACGTGGGCGTGGATCTCGCGGCCGTCCGGGCCGGTGAAGGTGCGGATCAGGGGCTCGGGGTAGAAGGCCGGGTCGACGGGGTCGTCGTGGGCGGCTCCGATCACCCGGGCGTGGCCGGTGCGGGCGTCCAGTTCCACGATCTCGTAGGCGGTGCGGGGGCTGGCGCCGACGGCCACGACCCGGTCGCCGTGCGCGGCGACGGCGGGGGCGAACTCGGTCCAGGGGCCCGCCGCGTCGACGAGTTCACCGGTCTCGGGGTCGAGGATCCCGAGGGCGGTCGCGCCTCTGCCGTGCACGACGGCGACGAGCCCGCTGTCGAGCGGGGCGAACCAGCTGAGGCCGAGCTTCCAGAGGGCGCCGCCGAACTCCTCCTCGCGCGGGCACAGCGGCTCGCCGTCGCGGTAGAGGTTCCACCAGCCGGTGCGGTCGCTGACGTAGAGCAGCCCGCCGTCCCGCGCCCAGTCCGCCTGCGCGATCGACTCCTCCGGGCCGCCGGCCACCGTCCGGGGATCGCCCAGGGTGCCGTCGGCGGTGAGGTCGGCGACGACCAGCTCCGTGCCGTCCCAGGGCATGCGGGGGTGGTCCCAGGCGAGCCAGGCGGCGTGGGTGCCGTCGGGTGAGATCCGGGGGCCGGTGACGAACCGGTGCCGGTCGTCGGTGAGTTCGCGTACGGCGTCCCGGTCCTGTTCCGCCGAGCCGTCCAGCGGTACGGCGGTGAGCACCCGGCGCACGTCGGTGAGCCCGTCGCCGGTGAACTCCTCCAGCACGCACCACACTTCACCGCGGTCGAGCCGCAACTCCGGGTCCGCCCAGCGCAGTCCGCCGCCCACCGGGGAGACGGGGGTGAGCGGGCGCGGGTCGCTCCCGGGCTCGTACCGGTACAGCCGCTGGTCGGTGAAGTTCACGAAGACGACGAGGAGTTCGCCGTCCGCGACCGTCCCGGCCCAGGGCAGGCCGCCGTACTCGATGACCCGGCTGCGCACGTTCCAGGGCGCGGGCAGGACCGACTCCTCCGAGCCGTCGGCGCGTCTGCGCACCAGGGTGCGGCGGCCGCCCTCGGTGGGCCGGGGCGCGGTCCACCACACCTCGTCACCGACGAAGCCGACCCATTCGGGGTGCCCGTCGTGCGCGGCGGCGAGGGCCGCGTCGATGGGCGAGGGCCAGGAACCATAGGCCGCTGTCTGCACGTTCTCCCCCACTCGCTCAAGCCGTCCGCAGGAAGCGGTCGAGTACCCGGACCCCGAAGTGCAGTGCTTCGACGGGGACCCGTTCGTCGACGCCGTGGAACATCGCCTGGTAGTCGTAGCCCTCGGGCAGTTTCAGCGGGGTGAAGCCGTAGCCGGTGACGCCGAGGCGCGAGAACTGCTTGGCGTCCGTGCCGCCGGACATGCAGTACGGCACCACGTGCCCCTCGGGCGCGAACTCCTCGACGGCGGCCCGCATCCTGGCGTACGTCGGTGAGTCCACCGGCGCCTGCAGGGCGGGCGAGCGGTGGTGGAACTCCCAGTCCACGTCGGGGCCGGTGAGCAGGTCGAGGGTGGCGCGGAACTCGTCCTCGGCGCCGGGCAGCGAACGTCCGTCGACGTAGGCCACGGCCTCGCCGGGGATCACGTTGACCTTGTAACCGGCGTCCAGCATGGTCGGGTTGGCGCTGTTGCGGACGGTCGCCTCGACCAGCTTGCCCGCCGGTCCGAGCTTCTCCAGCAGGGCGTCGACATCGCTCAGATCGGTCTCGATGCCGTAGAGCGCGGCGAGTTCGGTGAGGGCCGCGGCGACCGTGGGGGTCGGGCGCAGCGGCCACTCGTACTCGCCGATGCGGGTGATCGCGGCGGAGAGGCGGGTGACGGCGTTCTCCTTGTTCACCTTGGAGCCGTGTCCGGCGTGGCCGCGCGCGGTCAACTTCAGCCAGCCCGTGCCGCGTTCGCCGGCCGCGATGGGATAGATCTGCCGTCCGCCGCCGTCGTGGAAGGTGAAGGCGCCGGACTCGCTGACCCCCTCCGTGCAGCCCTCGAAGAGATGCGCGTGCTCCTCGGCGAGGAACCCGGAGCCGTCGACGGCGCTGTCCTCCTCGTCGGCGGTGAAGGCGACGACGACGTCCCGGCGGGGCCGCACCCCGTGACGGGCCCAACTCCGCACGACCGCGAGGATCATGGCGTCCATGTTCTTCATGTCGACCGCCCCGCGGCCCCACACGACCCCGTCGCGGATCTCCCCGGAGAAGGGGTGCACGCTCCAGTCGCCGGCCGCGGCGGGCACGACGTCCAGGTGACCGTGGACGAGCAGCGCGTCGGCGGAGGGGTCCGTGCCCTCGATACGGGTGACGACGTTGGTCCGGCCCTCGGTGCGCTCCAGCAGCACCGGTTCCAGGCCGGCGCCCGCGAGTTGCTCGGCCGCGTACTCGGCGGCGGGGCGTTCGCGGCAGTCGCCGCCGCCCCGGTTGGTGGTGTCGATGCGGATGAGGTCGGAGGTGAACCGGACGACCTCGTCCAGTGATTGACGGTCAGCCATACTGCTCCTCCACGGCGGCCGAGACGATCGTGGTGACCGCCTTGAAGGTACGGATGCCGTCGTACATCGTCTCGTGGGTGTACGCCACCTTCCGCGCCCCGATCCGCTCCACGCCCGGCACCACGGTGGCGGCCATCGCGAGGTGCTCGGCGTCGAACTCGACGGCGACGGTGAACGGGCCTGTCTGCACCGGGTCCTGACGGACCGCCAGCTGGGTGGCCTCCTTGGCGGCGGCCCGGATGTCGGCGGCGGTGCGGGCCGGGGTGCGGCACACGGCCGCGTACCGCGAGACGTGGTCCTTGACGGCGACCTTCAGCGCGCCGGGCGCGTAGGTGAGCGCGTCCTCGCAGGCCACGTCGTCGCCCGTGACGAGGATGACCGGGACGCCGTACTCCGCCACCACATGGGCGTTGAGGTAGCCCTCGCTCGCGGGGACGCCGTTGAGCCAGACGCCGGTGATGGAGTTGGCGAGGTAGGTGTGGGCGAGCACGCCCTCCATCCCGGCACCGGCGTGGTAGCCGAGGAAGGCGATGCCGTCGACGTCCCCGTGCTGCACGCCCTCGACCATGGACAGCGACTTGTGGCGGCCGGTGAGCATCTCCGTGCGCTCGTCGAGCTGTTCGAGGAGCAGGTTGCGCATGGTCCAGTGGGCCTCGTTGACGAGGACCTCGTCCGCCCCGCCGTCGAAGAAACCCAGCACGGCGGCGTTCACGTCCGACGTGAACATCGACCGGCACCGCTCCCACTGCGCCGTCCCCGGCAACACGTCGGCCGGCCAGGTCACACCGGTGGCGCCCTCCATGTCGGCGCTGATGAGGATCTTCATGCTCCGTCACGTTACGCGTGAATGGGGCGGGCGGCCACGAGGGGACCGTGTCGCCGGCGGGCGGGTCTGCTCAGGGATACCTGAGGTCACGCCAGGTGAGGAAGGTGTGCGGCTCCCGTCGAAGACGGTCCACCAGTTCCGTCCGTACGGTGTCTGCCGCACCAACACCGCGATCTTCCAGTTGGCGCGAGCTCGCCCTCGTCCTCCGGGCGTAGCGCGGGCGTGAACCCGTCGAGCAGGTCGCCGTACACCTCGACGTCCTCCCGATAGTCCGAGGGCAGGGCCAACCCCTTGGGACACACCCGGTTCCTGTCCGAGAAGCAGCGCGTCACGGGCGCTCCCGGCGACCGACCAGCCCGGCGAGAGTCCGGGCACTCACCGAACCCGGGCCGAGCCGCGTCGCGCCCGGCACCGGACGATCGGAGACGACCACGAAGCGGACGCCCTTCGGTCGCCCCGCGGCAAGGGTGGCCGCCACGGCCGAGCGCGCCGCGCCGCCGGTGGAGACGATCGTCGAACAGCGCAGTTGCACCAGGGTGTTGACGTAGGCGGCACCCACCGCCCTGCCCGGCAGACGGTAGCGCTGCACGACCACGCCCGACGCGCCGCCCCCGGCCGCTTCCCGCATCGCCGCCCAAGTGCTCACCGCACCCGGATCCGTGTCGGTGGACGTCAGCAGACAGGCCCGGGTGGCGGTGTCGACATGGGAGACCGGCTGAGGCGGGCGGACGACCGCGGTGTCGGAGCCGAGCAGCCACACCAGAGCCCCGACCGCACCCGCCACGGCGACGGCGACGGCACCGAGCAAGGTCCACAGCCGCGGCCGGGAGAGACGAGATGCGGTCGTCACGGTCATGCGTTCTTTCTGCTCGATGAGCGCCATGGCTCAGTTCAGCGGTTCGAAGAAGGGGCCATCGGGTGCGGAGTTCCGGGAACACACCGTCACGTCCTCGCCCCTGAGGTAGGCCGGCAACCACTCACCGAACAGGAAAACCCATTCCCCCGTCTGGGCCGACGCCACCGGCATCAGTTCACCGGGGTTCCCCCCGGCCGGACTCGGCACCAGATAAAGCTGCTTGTTGATCTGTACCGACCCATAGGCATCCACGATCTCACGGAAGTCCGCCAGCAATTCGAGCGCATGGTCGTCAGAAGCCCTCAAGGTCACCGTCCTCGTCAAGCAGACCCTCTTCTTCCTCGCGCCACGACTCGAAGGTGGCCGGCAGCTCCAATTCGGCACCGAGCGGCGGACTGACCTCCCGCCGCACCAGACGGAGCAGGAACTCCGCCATTCCCATGTCGAACTCGTGATCCCGACGCCGGTCCCGGGGCCGAAAGACCACACGCCACGCGTCGGGCTCCCCCACACACTTCCACAGGAAGTCGTCACCGGCCTCGTTCGACGCCCAGGTCAACATCCCGTCCACCGGCGGCCACGGAACGCCGAGGAGCAGATGATCCTCGTACGGATACCCCGCGAAGGGCGGCGTGAGAACACCGATCGAGTCACTGATCGCGCCCAACCCGTACACCGCCACGAAATCACGGTAGTCAGCCGGAAGCACCCAGCCCGTCTCCGTGCGCAGCGCTTCCCAGTCCACGGTGTCGCCGCCGTCCACGGGCGGCCGCATCACACGGCTCAGCTCTTCCACAGCCCAGTGCATGGTGTCCTCGTGTCGATCGGATCCGTTGGTCATGAGGTGGGTACGTCCCTGCCGGTGCGGGAGTCCACCACCGTGCCGAGGTTGCGCCAGCCCCGTGGCGTGTTCATCAGGTTGGGCACGTCGCGCGTGGTGGTTCCGATCAGGTTTCCGTCACGGTCCCAGGCCGTGGCCGTCATCAGGTACGACTCCGGTGTGACGCGATCGCCCAGATACGTGGGATGTACCGAGTACAGGACCGTCTCGCCCGCCTCCACCTGCGCCTGGACCTGATTCTCGAATTGAACCATGTTGTCCATGGCCCCCAGGCCGCCCCGTTTCGGGTAGGCGTTGGCGTCACGGCCACAGGTCGACAGGTTCCTCAGGTCGGTTCCCGAGCCGGAGAGCTGGCTGCCGAGGAGATGGCAGTTGTTCACCGACACCCTGGGCACGGCGCCGAGGTGCCGGGCGTACCGCTGGGCCCATGTGTAGCCGGGCGGACGGATGTCCTTGGTCGTCTCCGATCCCGGGTGGTCGTCCAGGTACTGCTGGGTCAGGCATGCCGTGACACCTTGGGCCCGGTTGCCGTGCGAGGCGTCGGTGTCCTGGGGATCGACCCATCCGGCACCGTTTTTCGCGCAGGTCGACGACTCTTCTTCGCGGGGGGCGCAGGCCCCGGTCACCACGCACACCGCGGCCGTGGTGAGCCCCGCCGCGACCGCCGAGGCCGCGTTGCGGACCGAATTGCCGATGTTGATGCGGACGGTGGGCGGCTGGGCCGCGGACGCGATCGAGTGGAC
>NZ_JBEYVC010000245.1:0-13124 GCF_040643855.1 Streptomyces sp. NPDC047072
GCGGACGCGGCCGCCGACACGGAGGAGCTGGAGCGCAAGGTCCGCCGCGTCGGCGCCGACGACCACCGCCCGGTGCTCCAGCAGCGAACGGCGGTAGGTCGCGGTCAGGACGACGTCGGCGACGTGCCGGTGACCGGTGCGCAGGAATCCGGCCGTGCGGGCGGCCACCACCCGCAGGGCGGACGGCGTGGCCGCGCTCACCGGGAGGACATATGGTCCGCCCGCGTCGGACGCGGCGGCCGCGTACGGGGGCGCCTGCTCCACGAGGAGATGCACGTTGGTGCCGCTGAATCCGAACGCGCTGACCCCCGCCCGGGCCTTGTCCGCTCCTCGGGGCCACTCCCTGAGCTCCCGCACCGGGACGACCGGCAGCCGGTCCCATTCGATGCGGCTGCTGGGCCGTTCCAGCGGATGCGGCGGCAACTGCCCGGCCCGGAGCGCGAGGACGACCTTCAGCAGGCCCACGACCCCCGCGGCGGCGCCGAGATGCCCGATGTTCGCCTTCGCCGAGCCCACCAGCAGCGGCGTGTGCGCCGGACGCCCGGCGCCGAGCGCGTCGGCGAGAGCGCGCACCTCGACGGGGTCGCCGAGCGGGGTGCCGGTGCCGTGTGCCTCGACGTAGTCGACGTCCCCCGGCTGCCAACCCGCCTTCCGCAGAGCTGTCCGCACCAGCTCCGCCTGGGCCCCGCCATTGGGCACGGTCATTCCGCCGGTCGCCCCGTCCTGGTTGACCGCGCCGGCCCGCAACACCGCGTACACCCGGTCGCCGTCCCGGCGCGCGGCTGCCAGTGGCTTCAGTACGACGACTCCGGCGCCCTCACCGATCCCGAACCCGTCGGCGTCCTCGTCGAACGTCTTGCAGCGGCCGTCCGCGGCGAGAGCGCCCGAGGCGGCCATCGACGCCATCAACGGTGTGGGCGCCACCAGCACACTGACACCGCCCGCCACCGCGACCTCGCAGTCACCGGTCCGCAGCGCCTGACAGGCGAGATGGACGGCGGTCAGCGACGACGAGCAGGCGGTGTCCACGGCCAGGCTGGGGCCGCTCAGCCCGAGCAGATAGGACAGCCGCCCGGCGAGGGTGGCCGCAGAGGTCCCGGTGCCGTGGTGAAGGGAGAGCGGGACCTCTTGCTCGTCGCCCATGCCGCGGGCGACCAGGTGCTGGTAGTCCGAGGCCCCGGCCCCGACATACACCCCGACCGGCCGGCCCGTCAGCGAGAGCGCCGGGCTGCCCGCGTCCTCCAGCGCCTCCCACGCGACCTCCAGGAAGAGACGGTGCTGCGGATCGAGGACCTTCGCCTCCCGTGGGGAGACCCGGAAGAACGGTGCGTCGAACCCGGCGACGTCGCCGAGGTGGGAGCCCAGTTCGGGAATTCCCGCACGCGACCGCCGCCACAGCGGATCGTCCCGACGACCGGGCGGGACGACCGAGGTGGTGCGGGTCCCTTCGACGAGCAGCCGCCAGAAGGCGTCGGGGGAGTCGGCACCGGGCAGTCGGCACGCGATGCCGACGACGGCGACGGGCTCGTCGGTCGTCGCCGAGGCGGGGGGCGGGGTGCGGAGACGGTCGGAGCGGGGAGCCGCGCCGACCGGGGCGCCACCCTGCGCGGCCCCCGGCGTCGGGGGCGTCGCGCCGGAGTCGTCCGGTGCGTCGCCCAGTCCGCGCGCGAGGTCCGCCGCCGGCACCGTCTCGACCAGATGCTCGGCGAGCGCGCGGATGGTCGGGCGCTCGATCACGATGCCGGTGGACAGCTCGGTCGTGAACCGTTCCTGGAGCCGACGGCGCAGGGCGACGGCCCGCAGGGAGTCCAGGCCCTGTTCGAACAGACCACGCCGTCGCCCCAGGGGTGGGTCGTCGGCGGACAGTTCGAGCAGACCGCGGACCTCGGAGTCGATGAGGTCGACCAGCGCGGCGAGTGGTGTACCGGTCGCCCCGGGGAGCTCGGGCGATCCGGGGGCCGCGGGCGCCGGCGTCGGGGAGGGCGCGGGTGGTGACTGCCGGTCCGAGCCGTGCCGTGACTCGCCGGCTGCGGACACCGCGGGGGCCGTCGCGCTCGCCGTACCCGTTTCGCCGTTCGCCGACGGAGCCTGCCCGTCGCCGGCGAACCACTCCTCGGTGACTCGCCCCGCCGCGTCCAGGACGCTCACCCGGACTCGGGCGGGCGCGGTGTTCGCGCTCGTCTGACGGCCGGGCGGAACCCCGGGCAGCCAGTGTCGGCTGTCGCGCCAGGACGGCACCGGAAGATCGTGGTAGCGCCGGGGCCGGCCGACCGCGGCCGTCCAGTCCACGTGCACGCCGGCGACGTGCAGGCGGGCCAGAGCGCGTGCGAGTGTGGTCGGGCCGGGCAGCTGACGGTCCAACAGACCGAGGACCGGAGCGTGGCGGCGACGGGCCCGGCGCGCGTCGGTCAGCGGGGAGAGCAGCACCGGGTGCGGACCGATCTCGACGAGTGGGTGGTCGTCCTCGGACAGCAGAAGGTCGACCGCCGGCCACAGCCGTACCGGACTCGTGAAGTTCCTCGCCCAGTACGCCGCGTCGAAGCGCAGTCCGGTGGCGGCGGGGTCGACGGTGGACATCAGCCGCACGGCGGCGGGCCGGGGTGCGATTCCGGCGACCGCCCGCTCAAGCAACGGGCCGCCTTCCGCGACCAGACCGCTGTGCGCTGCCGCGTCGACCCGCAGCAGGCGGCTGCGGATCCCAGAGGCGTCCAGCAGCGCGACGGCGTCCTCGACCGCTTCGGGCGTGCCCGCGACGACCACCGATCCCGGACCGTTCACCGCCACCACGTCGACCGGCAGTGCGCCGAGTACGCTGCCCGCCTCCCGGGCCCCGGTCTGTACGGCCAGCATCCGCCCCGCGCCCGCGAAACCGGCCAGGATCTCCGACCGCCGCACGATCACCCGAGTGGCGTCGGCCAGGTCCAGGGCGCCCGCGGCGTGGGCCGCCGCCACCTCGCCCAGACTGTGCCCGATCACGGCGGCGGGCCGCACCCCCCGGTGCGCCAACCAGCGGTGCAGCGCGACCTGTACCGCGAAAATCGCGGGCTGGATCCGGTCGAACCTGTCCGGCGCGTCGTCAGGGGCGCGCCGCAGCTCGTCGAGGAGCGACCAGTCGGCCTCGGCCCGGATGAGCTCGGCGCACTCGTCCAGCGCGTCGCGGACCTGTACATCGGCGTCGTACAGATCACGTGCCATACCGGGCCACTGGCCGCCCTGCCCGGCGAACACGAACACGGGCCCCGGCACGTCCTGCGGATCTGCGGCGACACCCGTGTACGCGCCGTCCGGCAGTTCGTCGGGGCGGGCGAGGGCGGCCAGCAGGGCCGCCCGGTCATCGGCCACCACCGCACAGCGGTGTGCCTCATGGGTGCGCCGTGCGGCGGCCGACGCCACCAGGTCGCCCATGCGAGCACCGGCGTCGGCCACCCGCTCACGCAACTCCGCCAGTTGGCCGGCGAGCCGCGGTGCGTCCACCCCCGAGGCGAGCAGCACATACGGCCGCGGCACCGGGGTGTCCTGCGGCTTCGGACGGGGCGGCGACTCCACCAGAACGTGGACGTTCGTGCCGGACAGACCGTAGGCGCTGACTGCCGCCCGCGTGGGCCGGTCCGGGTCGGTGCGGACGGGCGCGAGCGGCACGGCGAGCGCGCCGTCGCGCCAGTCCACCGCCGGATTGGGTGTGGAGACGGACGGCTGGGCCGGGATGGTGCGCGTCCCGGCGACCCAGACGGCCTTGAGCAGACCACCCATGCCGGCGGCCGCGTCCATGTGCCCGAGGAGCGCCTTGTGCGACCCGACGTGGACCGGACGGTCCGCGGTGCGCGCGGTGCCGTAGACACTGCCGAGCGCGTCGAGTTCGATCAGGTCGCCGAGCGGGGTGCCGGTGCCGTGCGCCTCGACGTAGTCGACGTCCTCGGCACGCAGACCGGCCCGCCGCAGCGCGTCCCGCATCAGGTCGGCCTGTGCCTGTCCATTGGGCACGGTCAGTCCCAGGCTGCTGCCGTCGTTGTTGACCGCCGAGCCGCGTACCACCGCGTGGATCCGGTCGCCCTCGGCGAGCGCGTCCTCAAGGCGACGCAGGACGACGACACCGCAGCCCTCGCCCCGCACGATGCCGTCGGCCGCCGCGTCGAAGGGACGGCACCGCCCGGTCGGCGACATCGCCCCGACGCTGCTGAGGAAGATGCTGTTGTCGGGCGTGAGCAGCAGACTGACCCCACCCGCCACCGCGGTGTCGCACTCTCCCGCGCGCAGTTGCTGGACCGCCTGATGCACCGCCAGCAGAGAGGACGAGCAGGCCGAGTTGACCGCCTGGACGGGACCGTGCAGATCGAAGGCGTACGCCAGTCGCCCGGCCGCGAAGCTGAACTCCAGACCGGTGATGTGGTGGGGACCGACGGCGTCGATGCCCAGGGTCCGCGCGTGCAGATGCGCGTAGTCGTTGGCGAGCATCCCCACCACGACCGCTGTGCGAGAGCCCCGCCACTCCTCCTTCTGGCGTCCGCTGTCGCTCATCGCCTCCCACGCCACCTCGAGGAACATCCGGTGCTGGGGGTCGAGCAGATCGGCTTCCCGCGGCGGGATCCCGAAGTAGGCCGCGTCGAATCGGTCGACGTCCTCCAGGAAACCCCCGACGTGGTGGACCGTCCTTCCAGGGCCTTCGCCGCACCGCTCCGGTCCCCACCGCTCGGGCGGCACCGGCGAGACGGCCGGCACGCCCGCGGCCAGCAGACGTCCGTAGTCCGGCAGGGACCGTACGCCACCGGGAAACCGCAGGCCGACACCGACGACGGCGACGGGGGAGGAGGCAGGGGTGGTCAGGCTCATCTGGTCCGCTCCGATCATGTGTGCCGGGTACGGCCGACACCCGCGTGGTGGGGCAGAGGAGTCCTTGGAGGGACACCGGATCGAGGTGACGCGACCGCCGATGACGCTAGGCCCCCCGTCACGCGGAGACAGCCCCTAACCACCCCCGGGCTGCCCGTGCCGGAGCTAGGGGGGTGACCACCACCGGAGAGGAGCCGGAACGGTCGTACAGGGGAGAGGCCGGGCCCTCAGAGCGTTCGCAGGAGCCCCCTAAAGGCCGTCCGCTGACGGCCTTTAGGGGTACCGGGAGCGACACGTGGCTTCCTACGGTCTGGCCGGAGCCGAATGCCGGGACGGCGCGATCGGGGGCCAGTGGGCATTCGCGGCAGATCCTGACGACTCCTGGGCGGCATGTCCGGGCCCGCGCGCACCATCCGGGAAGGAGCGGCGCCGTCATGGCATCGGAAGACGTGTTACGGGACTACCTGAAGAAGGTCACCGCGGAGCTGCAACAGGCCCGCCGCCGGCTGAAGGAACTCGAAGGCGGCGGTGCCGAGCCGGTCGCGGTCGTCGGCATGGGCTGCCGCCTGCCGGGCGGGGTGACCTCCCCCGAGCAGCTGTGGGACCTGGTCGACGGGGGACGGGACGTCGTCTCGGACTTTCCCGACGACCGCGGCTGGAACCTGCCCGTCGGCATCGGCGGAACCGACCGGGGCGGGTTCCTGTACGACGGTGCCGACTTCGACCCCGCACCGTTCGGCCTGAGCCGCGCCGAGGCGCTCGCCATGGACCCGCAGCACCGGCTTCTGCTGGAGACGGCCTGGGAGGCGATCGAGCGGGCCCGCATCGACCCGGGGGCTCTGGCCGACTCCCGCACAGGCGTGTACATCGGCCTCACCCAGGGCGGCTACGGGCTCGGTCGGGACACCTCCTCGCCGGACGTGACGGACCACCTCACCCCCGGCAACGTCGCGAACACGGCAGCCGGCCGGATCTCCTACATCCTGGACCTGGCCGGCCCCGCCCTCACCCTCGACACCGCCTGCTCCTCCTCGCTGGTCGCCCTGCACCTCGCCGTCCGGGCCCTGCGCGGCGGCGAGTGCGACCTGGCGCTGGCGGGCGGGAGCGCTTTCATGTCCACGCCGGACGCGTTCATCGACTTCGCCCGCCGCGAAGGGCTCGCCCGGGACGGCCGGTGCAAGGCGTTCGCCGGTACGGCGGACGGCATGGGCTTCGCGGAGGGTGCGGGCATGGTCGTCCTGGAGACCCTCACCGCGGCCCGTCGCGCGGGGCACCCCGTGCTGGCCCTGGTCGCCGGCACAGCCGTCGCCCACGACGGCGCCACCAACGGCCTGGGAGCCCCCAGCGGTCCGGCCCAACGCCGTGTCATCAGGGCGGCACTGGCCGACGCGGGGCTCCGGCCCGGTCAGGTGGACGCCGTGGAGGCGCACGGCACCGGCTCCTCGATCGGCGACGCGGTGGAGGCCACCGCGCTCCTCGAAACGTACGGGCAGGACCGTGAACGCCCGCTGCTCGTCGGCACCCTGAAGTCCAACATCGGTCACGCGCAGGCCGCCGGAGGCGTCGCCGGTGTCATCAAATCGGTCCAGGCACTGCGTCACGGCTGGCTGCCCCGCACCCTGCACGCCACCGACGCCAGCCCCCACGTCGACTGGACCGCGGGAGCCGTGTCCCTCCTGACCGACCCCGAGCCCTGGCCGCGCACCGGCGAGCCCCGTCGGTGCGGCGTCTCCTCCTTCGGCGCCAGCGGCACCAACGCCCACGTCATCCTGACGGCGGCGCCCGACGCGCCCCCGGAACGGGACACCCCCGCCGAGGACCCCGAAGGCTGGACGGTGTGGTGTCTGTCGGGCCAGTCCGAAGCGGCGGTCCGCGCCCGCGCCCGGCAGCTGGCGCGGCATCTGGACGGGCTGCCGGACCTCTCGCCCGCCCAGGTGGGCCTGTCCTTGGCCACCACCCGCACGCCGTACCGGCTGCCCAGCGCGATCCACGCCGCCACGCGGGCCGATTTCCGGGCCCTGCTGGACGGCCTCGCCGCCGACGCACCGCTCGGCGAGGTGCTCCGTCCCGGGGGGCCCGAGCCGTCGAACCCACCCCCGCCCGCCCTGACCACCCTCGCCGGGCGCCACCTCGCGGGCGCCCCGGTCGACTGGGCCGGCACCTTCCCCGACGTCGGCCCGGTCGACCTGCCGACCTACCCCTTCCAGCGCACCCGTCACTGGCTCGACCCGGCGCCGGACGCGTCGGCGTCGCCTCGCCGGCAAGCGCCGCCGGCCACCGTCGCCGAACTCACCCACCCCGAACGCCTGAGGGACCTCGCCCAGCACGACCGGGCGGAGGCGGCCGCCCGGGTCCAGGCGGACCTGGTGCGGCTGACGGCCGAGCTGCTGGAGACGCCGCGGGACGGCCTGCCCACCGGCGACACCCTGCCCGGCACCCGGCTGCCCGACGTGGGCCTCGACTCCGTGCGGGGAGTCCGGCTGCGCCAGCACCTCACCGCGCAGTGGCACGTCGACGTACCGCTGGACCAGCTCCTCGGCCGCGCCACCGTCGCCGAACTGGTCGACACCATCGGCACCCTGCTGCTCGCCCAGGACGGCACGGACGCCCCGCGTGCCCTGGTGCCCGACCCACGGGAGAGGTACGAGCCGTTCCCCCTGACCGACGTGCAGTACGCCTATTGGGTGGGCCGGGGCACCTCCGTCGAGCTGGGCGGCATCGCCACGACCTTCTACGTGGAGTTCGACCGCGAGGAGATCGACCCGGCCCGGCTGGAACGGGCCCTGCACCAGGTCGTCCGGCGTCACGAGATGCTGCGCGCGGTGGTCGGACCGGACGGCCGCCAGCGCATCCTTCCGAAGACGCCGCCGTACCGTATCCGGGTCGTGGATCTCACCGGGCGGGAGGCCGCACAACCGCTGGCGGCCATCCGCACCGAGATGGCGCGACGGCTGAGCCCGGCCGACGAGTGGCCGCTGTTCGAGGTGCGACTGTCCACCGTCGACGGACCGGACGGGCGCGCGCGGTCGAGACTGCACGTGTGCGTGGACATGCTGATCCTGGACGGCGCCAGCCTGACCCTCGTGCTGGACGACTGGCGGCGCTTCTACGAGGATCCCGACCGGAGGGTCGAACCCCTCGACCTGTCCTTCCGGGACGTCGTGCTGGCCCAGGCCGAGCGGACCAACGACGCCGGGCGGCGCAAGGACCGGGAGTACTGGCTGGGACGTCTGGACGCGCTCCCGCCCGCTCCCGCGCTGCCCCTCGCCGCCAACCCGGCCCAGATCAGCCGTCCCGAGTTCAGCCGCCGGGAGACCGTCCTCGACGCCGACACCTGGGTCGCCCTCACCGCACGCGCCCGCCGCCACCGGCTCACCTCGTCGGTCGTCCTGATGACGGCGTTCTCCGAGGTGCTGCGCCGCTGGACCGGGCAGGACGCCATGACCCTCAACCTCACCCTGTTCAACCGGCCGCTCCTGCACCCCCAGATCGACGCGGTCGCGGGCGACTTCACCTCGCTGACCATGCTCGCGGTCGAGACGACACCCGGGGACTCCTTCCGCCGGCGTGCCGAGCGTCTGCACGGACGGCTGCTGGAGGACCTGGAGCACATGGCGTTCAGCGGGGTCGAGGTGTTGCGTGAGCGCGCCCGGCGCGCGGGCGGCCGCGCCGGCGCGGCGATGCCGGTGGTGTTCACCAGCCTCCTCGGTGTCGGTGCCGGCACCGAGGAACACGCGGCCTTCTTCGGGGAGATCGCGCACGCCGCCTCCCAGACCCCCCAGGTGTGGCTGGACCACGTGGTCGCCGAGGACCGGGGCCGGCTGATGCTCAACTGGTACGCCGCCGAGGCACTCTTCCCGCCCGGCCTCCTGGACGACATGTTCGCCGCCTACGTCACCCTGCTGCGCCGACTGGCCGCCGACGAGGAGGTATGGGAAACCACCCCGCCGTTGCCCCTGCCCGCCTGGCAGACGGACCAGCGGGCCGAGGCCAATCGCACGAGCGCCCCCATCCCGGAACGCACCCTGTACGACCTGGTCCACGAGCGGGCCCGGACGCACCCCGCCGACCTCGCGGTGGTCGGCGCCGACGGACAGGTGGACTACGGCAGTCTGATGGCGGACGCCCACCGTCTCGCCACGGTGCTGCGGGAGCGCGGCGCCGTGCCGGACACCTTGGTGGGGGTGGTTCTGGACAAGAGCTGCGCCCAGGTGGCCGCCGTCCTCGGCGTGGCCGCGTCGGGCGCCGCCTACCTGCCCATCGACCCGACCTGGCCCGACGCGCGCCGCCACCATCTGCTGGCCCAGTGCGGGGACGGACTCGTCGTCACCAGCGAGCGGCTGCGCGAGGAGTTGGCCTGGCCCGAGGGTGCCCGCCCACTGACCCTGTCCGACCCCGAGGTGGTGTCGGCCTCACCGCGGCCGCCCGAGGCGCCGCCGTGCCCGACGGACCTCGCGTACGTCATCTTCACTTCCGGATCGACCGGACTGCCCAAGGGGGTCGTCATCGACCACCGGGGCGCCGCGAACACCGTGCAGGACATCAACCAGCGCTTCGGCGTCGGCCCTGCCGACCGGGTGCTGGCGCTGTCCTCGCTCAGCTTCGACCTGTCGGTGTACGACGTCTTCGGCGTCCTCGCGGTGGGCGGCACCGTCGTCCTGCCGGACCCCGCCGGCGCCCAGGACCCCAGTCACTGGGAGGACCTCGTGCAGCGGCACGGCATCACGGTGTGGAACTCGGTGCCGGCCCTGCTCCAGGCGTACGTCGACCGCGGCCCGGCCCCCTCCCGGCTTCGGCTGGCCCTCCTGTCCGGCGACTGGATCCCGGTGAGCCTGCCGGACGCATTCCGCGCCCTGTGCCCCGAGGCTCAGGTCATCAGTCTGGGCGGCGCCACCGAAGCGTCGATCTGGTCGGTGATCCACCCGATCGACGAGGTGCCCTCGGACTGGACCCGCATCCCTTACGGGCGCCCCCTGGCCAACCAGACCATGCACGTCCTGGACGCGGAGCTGCGGGACTGTCCCGTGTGGGCGGTCGGCGAGATCCACATCGGCGGCATCGGAGTGGCCCTCGGCTACTGGGCGGACCCGGAACAGACCGCCGAACGCTTCCTCACCCACCCGGTCACCGGTGAACGGCTCTACCGCACCGGAGATCTGGGCCGCTACCTGCCCGGCGGCGAGATCGACCTGCTCGGACGCAACGACTTCCAGGTCAAGATCAACGGCTATCGCATCGAACTCGACGAGATCGCGGCCGCGCTGCGCCGACAGGACGGCGTCGGCGACGCGCTCGTGACCCTGGCCACCAACAACAGCACCGGAAGCCGGGCGCTCGCCGCCTACATCCTGCCCGAACCCGGTGCGGCCCCCGCAGACACCGGGCAACTGCGCCGGAAGGCAGGCGAGTTGCTGCCCGACTACATGGTGCCGCGCCACTACGTCACCCTCGACCATCTGCCCCTCAGTGCCAACGGCAAGGTGGACCGGGGCCGTCTGCCGACCCCGTGGGACGCCCCCGCCGACCGGCACCGAAGCAGCCCTCGTGACGCCCTTGAGGAGCGTGTCCTGCGGATCTGGCAGGAGGTGCTGGGCCGCGACGACTTCGGCGTCGATGACAACTTCTTCGAACTCGGCGGTGACTCCCTCGGCGGACTGCGCATCCTCGGCTCCGTCCGCGAGGAACTGGAGATCGGCGACACCGAAGGCCTGGAGCTCCTCTACGACCATCCGACGGTCGCCGAACTCACCGACGCCCTGAGGGAGTCGGCATGACCGGCACCCTCGACGACTGGGCGGTGCGTTGGTACCCGTCCCCCGACGCACCGCTGCGTCTGTTCTGCGTCCCCCACTCCGGTGGCGGCGCCGCGACCTACCGCGACTGGGCGCGCCGCCTGGCCCCGGACATCGAGGTGGTGGCGGTGCGGCTGCCCGGGCGGGAGACCCGGTTCCGCGAACCTCCGTACCACAGCGTCGATCAGATGATCCCGGACCTGCTGGCCGCCCTGTCGCCCCTCCTGGACCGGCCGCACTCCTGGTTCGGGCACAGCATGGGCGCCCTCGTCGCCTACGAGATGTGCCGTGCCCTCGGCCCGGAACGGGCGACTCGGCTGGTGGTCGCCGCCCGCCCCGCTCCCCACCTCGCGGACGACGGGCCGTCGCTGCACGACGCGCCCACCGACGACTTCCTCGCCGGGCTGCACGCCCTGAACGGCACTCCCGAGGAACTGCGGGGGCAGCGCGGCGCATTGCTGACCTTCCTGCCCACCCTGCGAGCCGACTTCGCCGTCGTGGAGACCTACGCCCCCCGGCCGGGACCCCTCCTGTCCTGTCCGGTCGTCGCGTACGGCGGCAGCGACGACGCGGTGGCCTCGTACGAGCAACTCGCCGGGTGGGACAGCTGCACCGACGCGGGGTGCTCGGTCCGCCTGTTCCCCGGGGGCCATTTCTTCGTGCACGAACATCCCGATCTCGTCTTGCCGGCCCTCGCGGCGGAGCTGGCGCGGACGGAGGAGACCAGTGACCGGCACTGACACGGCCGGTCTCGCGAAGGCCGTGGACCAGATCCTGGACGACTCCTGGGGCCGGCCCCACCAGGCCGCGAGTGCCGATCTGGACGCCCTGTGGTCGATCGCCGCGGCCCAAGGGTGGTTCGAGCTGAGCGGCTCGCTGGAGGACGCCCTGACCATCGTCCGGGGCACCGGTCGGCACGCCTGCCCCTTGCCGGTACTGGACGCCTTCGTCGCCGGCGAGGTGCTCACCGCCCACCCCGACCTGGTCCTGTCGATCGGACTCGGCGTCATCCGTGTCGTTCTCGGCACCCCCGACCCCGGATCCGGCGCCACCTATGTGGAGGCCGGGGCCGTCGCCACCCATGTCCTGACGGTCCCGGCCGGCGAGGGCGAGGCAGCCCTGCACCCGGTGGTGGCCGCGGAACCCGTCCCGGGCCTCGCCGTCCCGGCGTGGTGCCGGGTGACCCTCGCGGACCCCACGGCCACCGTGCCCCTCGACGTCGAGACCGCGGACCGTGCGGCCGTGCTGCACCACCTGGGCCTGGCCGTCCGCGCCCTGGCGGCTGCCGAGCACAGCCACGAACTGGCCCTCGCGCGCGCCCGGACACGCAAACAGTTCGGCCGGACCATCGGCTCCTACGGTCCGGTCCAGCGCCGACTGGTCGACAGCCATGTCGAACTGGCCGCCTCGGACCTGCTGATCGCGGAGGCCGCCCGTCGCCACCGCACTCCCGGCTGGCGCCTGGCCGCGCAACTCGCCGTCGTCCACGCACGACGCGTCGCACCCCGGGTACAGAGCGCCGCCCACCACACCCTCGCGGCGGTCGGCTACTTCGAACAGCACGACGCACCCTGGCTGTTCCGTCGTGTGCACGCCGACCTCGCCTGGCTGGCGGCCACGCCCGCACCTCGGGGAGACGTCGCCGAGGCTCTGTTGGACGACGGAGCCGACCTGCCCGATCCACTGCTGGGGAGTGAGGCCGACGCCGCCCGAACCCGCTTTCGCCGCCTGCTCGCCGACCGCGGCCCGTGGCCCGAGGCCACCGTCACCGGCCGCGACCATCCCGACGCCGTCGCTGCGCTCGGCGCGGACGGCTGGTTCTCGATGGGCTGGCCGACGACCGCGGGCGGCCAGGGCGCCTGCCCCGCCGCACAGTCCGCCGTCCAGCAGGAGGTGTTCCACCACCGCCTCCCCGTCACCTCCGCGCTCGCCGCCGCCATGACCGTGGGAGGCGTCATCGCCCGGCACGGCACGCCGGAGCAGCGAGCCGACCTGCTGCCCCGGATCGCGCGCGGTGAACTCTCCACGGCCGTCGGCTACAGCGAACCGGAAGCAGGCTCCGACCTGGCCGCCCTGCGCACCCGGGCGGTCCGGGACGGCGACCACTGGGTGATCACCGGTCGCAAGGCGTGGGCGTCCGACGCCCACCGCGCCCGCCATCTGTGGCTGGCCGCCCGCACCGATCCCGATGCCGTGCCCGCACAGGCCGGGATCACCCTGTTCCTGCTGGCGATGGACTCGCCGGGTATCGGTGTGATCCCGGACATCGGATTGTCCGGCCAGGTCGCCTGCGAGATCACGCTGGACGCCGTCCGCGTCCCCGACACCGCTCGCGTGGGCCCCGTCAACGGCGGCCGGCGTGTCCTCAACGACGCCCTCGGCAGTGAGCGCGTCCTGCTCGGAGGCATGGCCGCCACCGCCCACCACCGCCCACTGCATCGGCACGGACGCCGCCAGGCGGTGCCGAGAACGCAGTACGACGCGGGTGTCCGCGGCCCCTTCTCC
>NZ_JBEYVC010000246.1:0-13114 GCF_040643855.1 Streptomyces sp. NPDC047072
GTTGTTCTCCGGTTCAGCCCCGCTCGGCCTTCACCAGCGCCGGGAACGCCTCGGTGAGCGCCTCCCGCCAGTCCCGGATCGGCTCGATACCCCCCGCCCCCGGCCCCGACCCCCCACCGAACCGTGGGCGGCTTTTCAGGGGCGCGGGGAACTGCGCAAAACGCCCGCCCCCACCGAACCCGCAGACGACAACCCGCCCCCGCGCCGCAGGCTAGTGCGCTGCCGACTCCCAGTCCGCTCCCGAACCCACCGAGACCCCCAGCGGCACACTCAGGCGCACCGCGTCCGACATCTCGCGGCGGACGATCTCCTCCGCCGCCGCACGCTCGCCCGGCGCGATCTCCAGGACGATTTCGTCGTGGACCTGGAGGAGCATCCGGGAGGTCAGCCCGGCCTCGCGCAGCGCGCCGTCCACCTTGAGCATGGCGATCTTGACGATGTCCGCCGCCGTGCCCTGGATCGGCGCGTTGAGGGCCATCCGCTCGGCCGCCTCACGCCGCTGGCGGTTGTCGCTGTTGAGGTCGGGCAGGTAGCGCCGGCGCCCGAAGAGCGTCGCCGTGTACCCCGTGGCCCGCGCCTCGTCGACCGCCCGGCGCAGATAGTCCCGCACCCCGCCGAACCGCTCGAAGTACGCGTCCATCAGGGCCCGCGCCTCCCCCGCGTCGATGTTCAGCTGCTGGGAGAGCCCGAAGGCCGACAGCCCGTACGCCAGGCCGTACGACATCGCCTTGATCTTGCGCCGCATCTCCGCGTCGACCGCGCCGGGCTCGACGCCGAACACCTGCGAGGCGGCGGTGGTGTGCAGGTCCTCGCCGGAGGTGAACGCCTGGACGAGGCCCTCGTCCTCGGAGAGGTGGGCCATCACGCGCAGTTCGATCTGGCTGTAGTCCGCGGTCATGAGGGACTCGAAGCCCTCGCCGACCACGAAGCCCCGGCGGATCGCGCGGCCCTCGTCCGTGCGGACCGGGATGTTCTGGAGGTTGGGGTCCGTGGAGGACAGCCGGCCCGTCGCCGCGACGGTCTGGTTGAACGTGGTGTGGATACGCCCGTCCGCCGCGACCGTCTTGATCAGGCCCTCGACCGTCACCCGCAGCTTGGCCTGCTCACGGTGGCGAAGCATGATCACCGGCAGTTCGTTGTCCGTCTGCGTGGCGAGCCAGGCCAGCGCGTCGGCGTCCGTGGTGTACCCGGTCTTGGTCTTCTTCGTCTTGGGCAGGCCCAGCTCGCCGAAGAGGACCTCCTGGAGCTGCTTGGGCGAGCCGAGGTTGAACTCGTGCCCCGCCGCGGCGTGCGCCTCCTTCACCGCCTGCTGCACGGCGCCCGCGAACATCTGCTCCATGGCCTCCAGATGGGCGCGGTCGGCCGCGATGCCGTGCCGCTCCATACGGGCCAGCAGCACGGACGTGGGCAGCTCCATGTCCCTCAGCAGATCCGCGGCGCCGACCTCCTCCAGGCGCCCTTCGAAGGCCTCGCCGAGGTCGAGTACGGCACGCGCCTGGACCATCAGCGCCTCGGCCTCCGCACCGTCGTCGGCACCGAACGCGAGCTGCCCGTCGGCCGTGGCGGCGGGCGCCAGCTCACGCCCCAGGTACTCCAGGGACAGCGCGTCCAGGTCGAAGGAGCGGCGGCCGGGCTTGACGAGGTACGCGGCGAGCGCGGTGTCCATGGAGACGCCCTCGACGCTCCAGCCGTGCTCGGCGAAGACCCGCATGGCGCCCTTGGCGTTGTGCAGCACCTTGGGCCGGTCCGCGGCGGCCAGCCAGGCCGCCCACGCCCGCTCGTCGGTCTCGTCCAGCTGGGACGGGTCGAACCAGGCGGCCGCACCGCCGGCCGCGGCGAGCGCGACCTCGGCGACCGAGCCGGTGCCGAGCGCCCAGGTGTCGACGGTCGCGAGGCCGAGGACCTCGGTGCCGTGCTCGGCGAGCCAGGGGGCCAGCTCGCCCGTGCCCAGCACGGTGCCGTCCACGGCGACGCCCGGCGCGGCGGCCGGGGTGCCCTCGGCCTCCTCCGCGCCCGGGTCGACGGCCAGCAGCCGCTCCCGCAGGGAGGGGTTCCTGATCTCCAGGGTGTCGAGGATCATCGCGAGCGTCTTGCGGTCGTACGGCAGCCGCTCCAGGTCGGCGACCGTCTTCGGCAGCTCGACGGTGCGGACCATCTCGGTGAGGCGGCGGTTGAGCTTGACCGCCTCCAGGTGGTCGCGGAGGTTCTGGCCCGCCTTGCCCTTGACCTCGTCGACGCGCTCGACCAGGTCGGCGAAGGAACCGAACTGGTTGATCCACTTCGCGGCGGTCTTCTCACCGACGCCGGGGATGCCGGGAAGGTTGTCGGACGGGTCGCCGCGCAGGGCCGCGAAGTCGGGGTACTGGGCGGGCGTCAGGCCGTACTTCTCGAAGACCTTCTCCGGGGTGAACCGGGTCAGCTCGGAGACGCCCTTGGTGGGGTACAGGACGGTGGTGTGCTCGGAGACCAGCTGGAAGGAGTCGCGGTCGCCGGTGACGATCAGGACGTCGAAGCCCTCGGCCTCGGCCTGGGTGGCGAGGGTGGCGATGACGTCGTCGGCCTCGAAGCCGTCCACGGCGAACCGGGAGACCTGCATCGCGTCGAGGACCTCGCCGATCAGCTCGACCTGGCCCTTGAACTCGTCCGGGGTCTTGGAGCGGTTGGCCTTGTACTCCGTGAACTCCTCGGAGCGCCAGGTCTTGCGGGAGACGTCGAAGGCGACCGCGAAGTGGGTCGGCGCCTCGTCCCGCAGGGTGTTGGCCAGCATCGACGCGAAGCCGTAGATCGCGTTCGTCGGCTGGCCGGTCGCGGTGGTGAAGTTCTCCGCGGGCAGCGCGAAGAACGCGCGGTAGGCCAGCGAGTGCCCGTCCATGAGCATCAGGCGCGGGCGGCTGCCGGGGCTGTTGTCGGTCTTCTTCGATGCTGTCTCTGCCACGCCCCCGATCCTGCCACGCCCCACTGACAGTCGACCGCCACCTGCCCTGCGGGGCTTGTCGCGAAGCGGAGGCGGCCCGCCGAGCCTCCCGCCCCCGATGTCACCCCCACGTGCGAGGATCGGTGACGTACCTCGCACATGTACGCGAAGGAGAGCGCGCGATGGCATCGAAGCCGCCGAAGGCCGACCCGGTTCAGGACGCGCCGCAGGTCGCGGAGCCGAAGCATGCGGCGGCGGGGCTTCCCGCCATCGGGCACACCCTGCGCATCGCCCAGCAGCAGATGGGCGTGAAGCGCACCGCGCTGACGCTGCTGCGCGTCAACCAGAAGGACGGCTTCGACTGCCCGGGCTGCGCCTGGCCGGAGCCGGACCACCGGCACGCCGCGGAGTTCTGCGAGAACGGCGCGAAGGCGGTCGCCGAGGAGGCCACCCTGCGCCGGGTCACCCCGGACTTCTTCGCCGCGCACCCGGTCGCCGACCTGGCGACCAGAAGCGGCTACTGGCTCGGCCAGCAGGGGCGGCTCACCCACCCCATGTACGTCGCCGAGGGCGGTACGCACTACGAACCGGTGTCCTGGGAGCGCGCCTTCGACATCGTCGCCGAGGAGATCGCCGCCCTCGGCTCCCCCGACGAGGCCGTCTTCTACACCTCGGGGCGCACCAGCAACGAGGCCGCGTTCCTCTACCAGCTCTTCGCCCGCGAGCTCGGCACGAACAACCTTCCCGACTGCTCCAACATGTGCCACGAGTCCTCGGGTTCGGCCCTGTCCGAGACCATCGGCATCGGCAAGGGCAGCGTCCTGCTGGAGGACCTGTACAAGGCCGACCTGATCATCGTCGCCGGGCAGAACCCCGGCACGAACCACCCGCGCATGCTCTCCGCCCTGGAGAAGGCCAAGGCCAACGGCGCGAAGATCGTCAGCGTCAACCCGCTGCCCGAGGCCGGCCTGGAGCGCTTCAAGAACCCGCAGACGCCCCAGGGCATGCTCAAGGGCGCCGCGCTCACCGACCTGTTCCTCCAGATCCGCCTCGGCGGCGACCAGGCGCTGTTCCGCCTCCTGAACAAGCTGGTCCTGGAGACCGAGGGCGCGGTGGACGAGAAGTTCGTCCGCGACCACACCCACGGCTTCGAGGAGTTCGCCGCGGCGGCCCGCGCCGCCGACTGGGACGAGACGCTCACCGCGACCGGCCTCACGCGCGCGGAGATCGAGCAGACCCTCGCCCTGGCCCTCGCCTCGAAGCGCACCATCGTGTGCTGGGCGATGGGCCTGACCCAGCACAAGCACTCGGTGCCGACCATCCGCGAGGTGGTCAACTTCCTTCTGCTGCGCGGCAACATCGGCCGCCCGGGGGCGGGCGTGTGCCCGGTTCGGGGCCACTCCAACGTCCAGGGCGACCGCACCATGGGCATCTTCGAGCGGCCCGCGCCCGCCTTCCTGGACGCCCTGGAGAAGGAGTTCGGCTTCGCCCCGCCGCGCGAGCACGGCTTCGACGTGGTGCGCGCCATCAAGGCGCTACGGGACGGCGGGGCGAAGGTCTTCTTCGCCATGGGCGGCAACTTCGTCTCCGCCTCCCCCGACACCGAGGTCACCGAGGCGGCCATGCGGCGCGCCCGGCTGACGGTGCACGTCTCGACCAAGCTGAACCGCTCGCACGCGATCACGGGCGCGCGTGCCCTGATCCTGCCCACGCTGGGCCGCACCGAGCGCGACCTCCAGGGCTCCGGCGAGCAGTTCGTGACCGTCGAGGACTCCATGGGCATGGTGCACGCCTCCCGGGGCCGTCTGGAGCCCGCGAGCGGACAGCTGCTGTCCGAGCCGGCCATCGTGAGCCGTCTCGCCCGGCGGGTGCTCGGGGAGCGCAGCAGCACGCCCTGGGAGGAGTTCGAGAAGGACTACGCGACGATCCGCGACCGCATCGCGCGCGTGGTCCCCGGCTTCCAGGACTTCAACGCGCGTGTGGCCCGTCCCGGCGGCTTCGCCCTCCCGCACGCCCCGCGCGACGAGCGGCGCTTCCCCACGGCCACCGGCAAGGCCAACTTCACGGCCGCGCCCGTCGAGTACCCCGAGCTGCCCGAGGGCCGGCTGCTGCTGCAGACGCTGCGCTCGCACGACCAGTACAACACCACGATCTACGGCCTCGACGACCGTTACCGGGGCATCCGGGGCGGCCGCCGGGTGGTCCTGGTCAACCCCGAGGACGCGCGCAGGCTGGGCCTCGCCGACGGGTCGTACGTCGACCTCGTCGGCGAGTGGAAGGACGGCGTGGAACGGCGGGCGCCCGGTTTCCGGGTCGTGCACTATCCGACGGCCCTCGGGTGCGCGGCCGCGTACTACCCGGAGACCAACGTGCTCGTCCCGCTGGACTCCACCGCGGACGTCAGCAACACCCCGGCCAGCAAGTCCGTCGTCGTCCGTCTGGAACAATCGGCGACCGACTGAGCGTTTGCTCAGCACAGGCAGTCGTAGCGATCATGACGAACGGAGCCCGGGCCCATGGGCGAGCAGCAGCACGTGAAGTTCCCTCAAGAGGTCATCGACGAGTACGCGGCGCTCGGCATCGACCTGGTCGCCATGTTCTCGGCCGGGCATCTGGGCACGCGGATGGGCGTGGAGATCGTGGAGGCCTCGGCGGAGCGGGTCGTGGGGACCATGCCGGTCGAGGGGAACACCCAGCCGTACGGGCTGCTGCACGGCGGCGCGTCCGCGGTGCTGGCCGAGACCCTCGGCTCCGTCGGCGCCATGCTGCACGCCGGGAGCTCGAAGATCGCGGTGGGCGTGGACCTGAACTGCACGCACCACCGGGGGGCGCGGTCGGGGCTGGTCACCGGCGTGGCCACACCGCTGCACCGGGGGCGCTCCACGGCGACGTACGAGATCGCGATCAGCGACGAAGCGGGCCACCGCGTCTGCAGCGCCCGCCTCACCTGCCTCCTCAGAGACGCCCCGACGGGCACGGCAGCCGCCTGACCCACCGGACGGCCGCCGGCTCCCCACGGCACGCGGAGCCCGCGTCCGGGGGAACGGAAGCCACCTCCGGACACCGGGAGCCGCCTCCTACGTTCCGGGAACGGCCCCCCGCGGACGGCGAGCCGTCGCTGCGGACAGCCGCGTCACCGGCCCGAGAACCGCCGGACATTCCGGGGCCCCTGCGCGGCTGACGGCTGCTTCCCCGGCCCGAGCACGGTTCGCACCACGACAGCCGCTCACCCGCATCGGAGAGCTGCTCGGCGCGCCGGGGCTGACTCTGCGGGCCGGCAAACGCTCCCCGCCCCCCACGCCCCCCGGGCCCCATCCCCGTGTCGGCGGGCGCCTCCGCGAACCGGCGGGACCCCCCGGCCCGGACCGGAAGCCCCTCCCTGCTCGGCGGCGCCTTCCCCGCACGCCCTCCACTCCGGCACGCCACGCCTCAGCCACCCAGCAACCCGGCCCCAGCCCGAAGCCCCCACCCTCCAGAACCGGCCACCGGCTCCCAGCCCCGGCCCACCCCCGACTGTCCACGAGCCCCCCGCTCGCCTACCGTTTCCCCATGACCGGTATCGGCCCCGTCGAGCCCGTCAACTCGGCGGATGTGGAGGAGAGTTGTGACGTCATCGGCGTCGATCGGGCGCGGGTGACGGACCGCTGGAGCGGCTACTGGAGCGGCCATTGGAGGGCGCTGTCGCCCAGGGCCCGCAGGACCGTCCTGGGGACGGTCCTCGCACTGGTCACGGCCGGCGCCCTGCTCCCCCGCGCGCTCTCCGACGACGACCGGCCCGTCCCCCCGGACACCCCCGCACCGTGGCCCGCCAACGTCACGGCCTGGCGCTATCTCGGCACCGCCGACCTGCCCGCACCGGCCGGATCGCACCCCACCAGCGGCCGCTTCCGGTTCGCCGTGGACGTCTACAGCGGGCCGCCCGTCACCCTCCGGGTCACCGGCGCCGCGTTCGCCGGCCTCACCGCGCACGCCCTGCCCGAGGATTTCACCGTGCACGCCGGAACGACTCGCAGAGTCACCGTGGAGATAGCGGTTTCCGACTGTTCTGATCTGCCCGTCGACGCCAACCTGCCCTTTCTTGACGTCACGCTGCGTAACATGCGCGCAATACAGCACCACAGTTTCATCTTCGGCGACGCATACTCCCGCGACCTTTCGGAGCTGCTTCGCGGGGCATGCGCCGCGACAACACTTCTGCAACGCCCACGACCAACCGGAAGTGCAGGTTCTCACGATGCGGACTGAGGAATAATCCAGCCATAACGCCCGAGAGACCCTTTCGGCCGAGCCCTCCGTCAATCCCGGCATAACAAGAAAGTCACAAGCCCGCGCTCAGCGATGCCCCTACCTGCGAACCGGGCTTAGAGTCACGGCCAGTCACCGCTCCATCGGGAGTTCGGTACCAGCGCGGCAACAGCCTCACCCATGAGGGCGGGCGTGCCTGCGGAAAGGACTGATTGTGCGACGTTCCTTGGTGATCCTGGCCTCCGTCATGGCGACGGGGGCTCTGACGCTCACCGCCTGCGGCTCCCGAGACGACAGTGGCGGCGACAGCAGCGACAACGGCAGCAGCAAGACCCTGACCATCGGCGTGGACGCCCCGCTCTCCGGCGAGAACTCCACCACCGGTCTCGGCATCCAGTACGGCGCCCAGATCGCCGTCGACGACGCCAACAAGAACAAGCTCGTCCCGGGCGTCACCTTCAAGCTGAAGGCCTACGACGACAAGGCGCAGCCGGCCACCGGCCAGTCCAACGCCACCGCCATCACCGGCGACAAGACCGCCATCGGCGCCGTCGGCCCGCTGAACTCCGGTGTCGCCCAGTCGATGCAGCAGGTGTTCGCCTCGGCCAACATGGTCGAGATCTCCCCCTCGAACACCAACCCCGAGCTGACCCAGGGCAAGAACTGGCAGACGGACAAGAAGCGGCCGTACAAGACGTACTTCCGTACCGCCACCACCGACGAGCTGCAGGGCAGCTTCGCCGCCGACTACGCGTACAACGGTCTGAAGAAGAAGACCGTCTTCGTCGTCGACGACAAGCAGACCTACGGCGCCGGCCTCGCCAAGATCTTCACCGAGCAGTTCAAGAAGCTCGGCGGCACCGTGGTCGGCAGCGACCACGTCAACACCGGCGACAAGGACTTCGGCTCCCTCGTCACCAAGATCAAGACCTCGAAGGCCTCGCTGCTCTACTACGGCGGCCAGTACGACGAGTCCTCGCTGATCACCAAGCAGCTCAAGGGCGGCGGCGTCAACATCCCGCTGTTCGGCGGTGACGGCATGTTCGCCTCCACGTACATCGAGACCGCGGGCTCGGCCTCCGAGGGCGACCTCGCCACCGCCGTCGGCGTCCCCGCCGACACCCTGCCGGCCGCGAAGACCTTCATCGAAACCTACAAGTCCAAGGGCTACAAGGGTGACTACGGCGCCTACGGCGCGTACTCCTACGACGCCACCACCGCCATCATCAAGGCCGTGAAGGCCGCCGTCGACGCCAACGGCGGCAAGGTCCCGAGCGACATCAACGACCTGCGCTCCAAGGTCGTCGACGAGGTCCAGAAGTCGGACTTCGAGGGCATCTCCGGCAAGGTCTCCTTCGACCAGTACGGCGACACCACCAACAAGCAGCTGACGGTTTACCAGGTCGAAAAGGGCGCGTGGAAGGCTGTGAAGACCGGCACCGCCAACCTCGGCTAGTCCAGGCCCCACAGCACCACCAGCGACACCACGGGCCGCGCGGAAGGGGACCCCGACCGCGCGGCCCTTTGCCACATCCCACTCCCTGCACGCGATCTGTGCACACGACCACCAGCGACTATGGAGGCCATGCGGTGAACACCCTGCCGCAGCAGCTGGCCAACGGGCTGCTCCTAGGCTCGATGTACGGGCTGATCGCCATCGGCTACACGATGGTGTACGGCATCGTCCAGCTCATCAACTTCGCGCACGGCGAGATCTTCATGACCGGGGCGTTCGGCGCCTTCACGGTCTACTTCTACATCCTTCCCGACGGCGTCTCGATGGCCGTGGCCGTCCCGCTGATGCTGATCGGCGGCGGCCTCGTCGCCGTCCTCATCGCGGTCGGAGCGGAACGGTTCGCCTACCGGCCCCTGCGCGGAGCACCACGGCTCACACCGCTCATCACCGCGATCGGCCTCTCTCTGGCCCTCCAGGAAGTCGTGCGCAACTTCTACCCGCACGCCGACCGCGCCGTCGCCTTCCCCGGCCTCGACGCCACCCACCACATCGGGTCCGTCACCATCAAGGACGCCGACATCTTCCTCATCGCGGCCGCCATCGCGTGCATGTCCGCGCTCGCCTTCTTCGTCCGCAAGTCCCGCACCGGCCGCGCCATGCAGGCCACCGCGCAGGACCCGGACACCGCGCAGCTCATGGGCATCGACACCAACCGCATCATCGTGATCGCCTTCGCGATCGGCGGTTTCTTCGCCGCGGTCGCGGCCGTCGCCTACGGCCTGAAGTACGGCAACATCGACTACCGCATGGGCTTCCTGATGGGCCTCAAGGCCTTCACCGCGGCCGTCCTCGGCGGCATCGGCAACATCTACGGCGCCATGCTCGGCGGCCTGGTCCTCGGCGTCGCCGAGACCCTCGCCTCCGCCTACATCGACGACATCCCCGGCATGCACCTCTTCGGCGGTGGCTCCTGGAAGGACGTCTGGGCCTTCTGCCTGCTCATCATCGTCCTCCTGGTCAGGCCACAAGGTCTGCTCGGCGAACGCGTCGCGGACAGGGCGTGATCTCGATGACCGACACCACCACGACCACGAACCGCGGCCTGATCCCGCTGCCCCTCGCGGCGGCCCGCGCGCTCCTCCTCGTCGGCGGCATCGCCACGGCGGCCTCCGCGTTCCTCGCCTGGACCTGGACCAGCGAGTTCCCCGGCGACCTCACGATCACCGGCTACCCGGGCGGCCTGCAGTGGCTGACCTTCATCGCCGGCCTCCTCACCGCCCTGTTCGCCCTCGCGTCGTACCGCATCCGGGGCCTGCGCTGGCTCATCCCCGCCCGCAACAACGCGCCGCTGGTGCTCACCGCACTCGGCGGCTTCGGCGTGACCTGGTACACGATCATCTCGATCGCGGCCGAACTCGGCGGCCTCGCAAACCTCGAACCGGGCGGCTGGGTCGCGGCCGTCGCCTCCCTCCTGCCGGTCATCGGCGCCTTCGCCCTCCCCGAGGAGCGGACCGCCGGCACCAAGGAGAACCTCAAGGCGTACGTCGTCAAGCCCGACGGCATCCCCGCCCCCTACCCCCTCAGCGCCTGGCTGGAGCGCGCGGTCATCACCGTCGCCACGATCATCGGCCTGGCGGTCTTCACGTACGGCATCGACACCGAGTACGGCGAACTGTTCGTCGGCTACCTCATCGTCGTCGCCTTCGCCATGTGGGCCCTGCACTCCGCCGGCCTCACCGACCGCTTCTCCGGGATCGTCGCCCGCAACCGCAGCTTCACACTCGCCATGGGGTTCGCCGCCGCGATCGCCTTCCCGTTCACCCAGACGGATGACCACTACGCCAACATCGGCGTCAACATCCTGATCTTCGGAACGGTCGCCCTCGGCCTGAACATCGTCGTCGGCCTCGCCGGCCTCCTCGACCTCGGTTACGTCGCCTTCCTCGGCGTCGGCGCCTACACCGCGGCCCTGGTCTCCGGCTCGGAGTTCTCCCGCTTCTCCGGCGTCCACTTCCCCTTCTGGGCCGCCGCCCTCACCGGCGCCGCCGCCTCCCTGGTCTTCGGCGTCCTCATCGGCGCCCCGACCCTCAGGCTGCGCGGCGACTACCTCGCCATCGTGACCCTCGGCTTCGGAGAGATCTTCCGCATCGCCGTCAACAACATGGACGGCGACTCCGGCCCCGACCTCACCAACGGCCCCAACGGCATCCCGGCCATCCCCGACCTCAAACTCCTCGGGTTCAACCTCGGCGAAGCCCACGACATCGGCAGCTTCACCCTCGGCCGGTTCGCCAACTACTACCTGCTCATGGTGCTGATCATGGCCATAGTGGTCCTGGTCTACACCCGCGCCGCCGACTCCCGCATCGGCCGCTCCTGGATCGCCATCCGCGAGGACGAGACCGCCGCCACCGCCATGGGCATCAACGGCTTCCGCGTCAAGCTCATCGCCTTCGCCCTCGGCGCCACCCTCGCCGGCCTCGCCGGCACCGTCAGCGCCCACGTCACCTACAGCGTCGTCCCGACGCCGTACCAGTTCGCCGGCTCCACGCCCCCGAACTCCGCCTTCCTGCTCGCCGCGGTCGTCCTCGGCGGCATGGGCACGGTGGCCGGACCGATCCTCGGCGCCGCACTGCTCTACCTGCTCCCGGAGAAGCTCGTCTTCCTCCAGGACAAGTCGCTGCTGGCCTTCGGCATCGCGCTCATCCTCCTGATGCGCTTCCGCCCCGAGGGCATCATCGCCAACCGGCGCCGCCAGCTCGAGTTCCACGAGACCGGCCAACTCGACGTGCCGGACACGACAACGCTGACCGACCAACCCACCGTCACGAAGGCGGGGGCGTGAGCATCATGACCACACCTGTACTCGAGGCCCGTAACGTCACCATGCGGTTCGGCGGCCTCACCGCCGTCCGCTCGGTCGACTTCACCGTCAACGCGGGCGAGATCGTCGGACTGATCGGCCCCAACGGCGCCGGCAAGACCACCTTCTTCAACTGCCTGACCGGCCTCTACGTCCCCACGGAAGGGACGGTCTCGTACAAGGGCACCGTCCTGCCGCCGAAGCCCCACCTGGTCACCCAGGCCGGCATCGCCCGCACCTTCCAGAACATCCGCCTCTTCGCCAACATGACGGTCCTCGAGAACGTCCTCGTCGGCCGCCACACCCGCACCAAGGAAGGCCTCTGGTCGGCCCTCCTCCGCGGCCCCGGCTTCAAGAAGGCGGAGAAGGCCAGCGAGGAACGCGCCATGGAACTCCTGGAGTTCATCGGCCTGGAGGCCAAGCGCGACCACCTCGCCCGCAACCTCCCCTACGGCGAACAGCGCAAGCTGGAGATCGCCCGCGCTCTGGCCTCCGAACCCGGCCTGCTCCTCCTCGACGAGCCCACCGCCGGCATGAACCCCCAGGAGACCCGCGCCACCGAGGAACTGGTCTTCGCCATCCGCGACAAGGGCATCGCCGTCCTCCTCATCGAGCACGACATGCGCTTCGTCTTCAACCTCAGCGACCGCGTCGCCGTCCTCGTCCAGGGCGAGAAGCTCGTCGAGGGCACCTCCGAGGTCGTCCAGGCCGACGAGCGCGTCATCGCGGCCTACCTCGGCGAACCCTTCGACGGCGCCCCGGGCGACGCGGAGGCCACCGAAGTGGCCGCCGCCGAGGCCGCCGCCGACGCGCAGGGCACGAGCACCAAGGGAGAAGCCCAGTGACCGCACTCCTCGAAGTCGAGGACCTCCGGGTCTCCTACGGCAAGATCGAAGCCGTCAAGGGCATCTCCTTCAGCGTCGAGGCCGGCCAGGTCGTCACCCTCATCGGCACCAACGGCGCCGGCAAGACGACGACGCTCAGGACTCTGTCGGGCCTGCTGAAGCCCACCTCCGGGAAGATCCTCTTCGACGGCAAACCGCTCAGCGGCATCCCCGCCCACAAGATCGTCGCGCTCGGGCTCGCCCACTCCCCCGAAGGCCGGCACATCTTCCCCCGCCTGACGATCTTCGAGAACCTCCAGCTGGGCGCCTTCCTCCGGAAGGACAAGGAAGGCATCGAGAAGGACATACAGCGCGCCTACGACCTCTTCCCGATCCTGGGAGAGCGCCGCAACCAGGCCGCGGGCACCCTCTCCGGCGGCGAGCAGCAGATGCTGGCCATGGGCCGCGCGCTCATGTCCCAGCCCAAGCTGCTCATGCTCGACGAGCCCTCCATGGGGCTCTCGCCGATCATGATGCAGAAGATCATGTCCACGATCGTCGAACTGAAGTCCCAGGGCACGACGATCCTCCTGGTCGAGCAGAACGCCCAGGCCGCACTGTCCCTGGCCGACCAGGGACACGTCATGGAGGTCGGCAGCATCGTCCTGTCCGGCACCGGCCAGGACCTGCTGCACGACGAGTCCGTACGCAAGGCGTACCTCGGCGAGGACTGAGGTCTTTCGGCCGTACGACGAGGCCCGCGCGCCCCGCTGGGAGGGCGGGGCGCCCCATTTTCAGCCGGGGGGGATGCC
>NZ_JBEYVC010000247.1:0-12854 GCF_040643855.1 Streptomyces sp. NPDC047072
GAAGCTGCCGATGCCATGTGCGGGGCGATCGCCCCCGCCGTCACCAGGACGTCCACCCGCCCGTGCCGTCCGAACGCCTCGTCCGCGAACCGCCGTCGACCTCGTACGGGCCCTGCACGCGGCCGCGGAGAACGCCGAGAACCTCGCCAACGAGGGCGAGGAGCGCTCCGCCGCGCTCCAGGAGGTCGGCGAGGCCGCCTACCGCGACTCCACCTCGGCCGCCACCGAGGCACAGCGCGCCCGCAGTGAGATCGGGCATCTGCGCCAGCGGCTGAGCGAGGTCGAGCAGGAGACCGCCGAGGCCGTCCGCGCGGGCTGGCTCGACGACAGCGCGCCCGATGCCGACCCGGCCCGGGCCGCCCTCGCCGCCAGCGACGCCGAGAAGACGGCCGTGGCCGCCTGGGACACCGCCCGCGAGGCCGCGAACCGGGCCACCGAGCAGGCGCGCGAGGCGGCCTCCGCCGAGGCCCGCGCGGAGCTGACGGCCGCCCGCGCGGAGGACGCGGCCACCGCCGCCGCGCGCTCCTACGAGGCCGAGCGCCGGCTCGCCGAGGCGCTGGCGGGCGAGGAGCGGCTCGCGGAGCTGCTCAGCCTGACCGGCACCCGCCAGGCGGTCCCCAGGCCCCGGCACGACCCGGCGGACGGGGAGAGCGCCCAGGAAGGCGCGCTCACCCCCGAGGACCTCGACCGCTTCGCCGACGAACTGCGGGAACTCCTCGACGACGCCGTCTCCTCGGCCGAACGCCAGCTCTTCGAACTGCGCACCGCCGCCGCCGACGACTCCCGCATCCTCGGAGCGCTCGGCGACGGCGGGCTGCTGCCACCCGGCCCGGACGTGCTGGCCACCGTCGAGTTCCTCGGCGAGCAGGGCATCCCCGCGCTGCCCGGCTGGCGCTATCTCGCGCAGGCCGTCGACCCCACCGACCACGCGCGCGTGCTGGCCGCCCGGCCCGAACTCGTCGACGGCGTGATCATCACCGACCCCGCCACGCACGCGCGTGCCCGCGAGGCGCTGAACGACGCCGCGCTGCTGCCGCGGTCCGCCGTGGCCGTCGGCACCGCGGCCGCCCTGCTCGCGCCGACCCCGGCCCCCGCCTCCGGCGACGGGGACGTCTTCCTCGTACCGCCGAACCCCGCCATGCACGACGAGCACGCCGCCGACGAGGAGCGGCAGGCGCTGCGCGCCCGGGCCACCGAGCGGGACGAGGAGATCCGCTCGCTCGCCGCCCGGCTCGGCAAGGACCGTGAACTGGCCGCCCGGCTCTCCTCCTGGCGCACCGGCTGCCCGGCCGGGCGGCTCGTGGAACTCGCCCAGGCCGCCCAGGACACGCGCGCGTTCGCCGAGGAGTCCGAGGCGGAACTGGCCGAGGCCCGCACCGTCCGCGCCGAGGCCGACGAGACCGCCACCGAGGCCACGCGGCTGCGTGACGAACGCCAGGAGGCGGCCCAGAAGGCCCGGCGCGCCGCCGACGCGCTCGCCGGGCTCGCCTTCCGGCTGCGTGAGCGGGCCGGCTGGCAGGTCAAGCTCCGTGAACTGGCCGACGAGGCCACCGAGTCGGAGGCCCGCGCCCAGACCTGCCTGGAGCGGGCCCGCGCCGCCGACGAGGACCGCCGTGCCGCCCAGCGCGGCGCCGACGACGCCCGCCGCACCGCCCGCGCGCTGCGCGCCGAGCGCTCCGAGATCGCGGGCGCCCCCGACGACGTACCGGCGGACGACTCGGCCGATCCCAAGTCGTCGCTGCCCGCCCTCCGGGAGGCCTACCGGGCCGCCTCGCAGGTCTACGAGAAGGTCGGCGTCGGCGCCGATCTGCGGGCCGAGCAGGCCCGGGCGGAGAGCGACGAGAGCGCGGCCCTCGCGGAGCTGGAACGGCTCAGCAACAAGGTCCGCACGCGCGCGGAGCAGCTGCTCCAGTCGCCCGACGGCTCCGACGGTCCCTCCCGGCAGGCCGCGGCCGCCCGTGCCGAGGAGCTGGTGCAGCTCCTGGAGACGCGGATGTCGAGCGCCAGCGAGCAGCTCGGGCGGCTGCGCGGCGAGGCCGAGCGGCACGCGCCCGAGGACGGCGAGACGCACACCGAGCTGGCCGAGGAGCTTCAGCCGCGCGACGCCGAGCACGCACAGGCGCTGCTGCGCACCGCGTCCGCCGAACTGGCCTCCCGCACCGAGGCGTTGAGCCAGGCCCGGGAGGCGCACGCCGAGCTGCTCGACTCCCATCGGGCCGCGGAGGACGCGGCGGGCGGCTTCGACGAGATCGCCGCGATGCTGCGCGACCTGCTGCGCGAGCACGCCTCGGAGGACGAGCAGCAGGAGCAGGAGCCGTATCCGGGCAGTCCGGAGGAGGCCCGGCAGTCCGCCGCCGAGGCCCGCCGCTCGCTGCGCGGCTGCGTCGCCGACCTCTCCGCCGCCGAGGCCGCCGTGCGCGAGGCCAGTGACGTGCTGGTGCGGCACGCCAACTCCACGCGGTACGAGCAGGTCCGCACCCCCGCCCGGCAGCAGATCCGCGAGCTGCCGGCCTCCTCGCTCCCGGAGCACGCGCAGAAGTGGGCGGACGCCTTCGCGCCCCGACTGCGGGTCCTCACCGACGAGTTGGCGCAACTGGAGCGGAATCGCGACTCGATCGTGGACCGGCTGCGCGGACTCGTCGAGTCGGCGCTCGCGACCCTCAGGTCCGCCCAGCGGCTGTCCCGGCTGCCGGAGGGGCTCGGCGAGTGGTCCGGGCAGGAGTTCCTGCGGATCCGCTTCGAGGAGCCCGACCAGGCGACGCTGACCGAGCGGCTCGGCGAGGTCGTCGACGAGGCCACCCGCGCGGCCGTCAAGAAGAACTCCGACCTGCGGCGCGACGGAATGTCCCTGCTGCTGCGGGGAGTTGCCGCGGCGCTCCAGCCCAAGGGTGTGGCCGTCGAGATCCTCAAGCCGGACGCCGTCCTGCGCGCGGAGCGGGTGCCGGTCGGGCAGATGGGCGACGTCTTCTCCGGCGGCCAGCTGCTCACGGCGGCGATCGCGCTCTACTGCACGATGGCGGCGCTGCGCTCCAACGACCGGGGCAGGGACAAGCACCGGCACGCCGGCACGCTCTTCCTCGACAACCCCATCGGCCGCGCCAACGCGACCTACCTGCTGGAGCTCCAGCGGGCCGTCTCCGACGCGCTCGGGGTGCAACTCCTCTACACCACCGGCCTGTTCGACACCACGGCGCTCGCGGAGTTCCCGCTGGTCATCCGGTTGCGCAACGACGCCGACCTGAGGGCGGGTCTGAAGTACATCAGCGTGGAGGAACACCTCCGGCCCGGGCTGCCGCAGCAGCCGCAGGCCGGGGAGGCCGGGCACAGCGAGATCACCGCCACGCGGATGTTCAAGCGGCCCGCGCCGAACGCCTCTTGATGCTCTGTCAGGAGTGCGACAGCTGTCCCGCGCCGCCCCGGCGCCGTATCCGCTCCTGGGCGCGCGCGGCGACCCGCTCCTGACGACGGGCCCTGCGCCGCTCGCGCCGCAGGGCACGCGCGGTGCTGCTCGGGACCGACACCACGCCATGGCGCTGGTTCCACACCTGGCGGGTCACCCAGACGTCCACCGCGCCCCAGGTGGCCACCACGGTGCTGGCCACGCTGCTGATGACCATCGGGAACGCCAGCCAGGACCCCGCCATGGTGCACAGGAACGCGACCATCGCCTGGATCAGCGTCACGGCGATGATGAGCACCGCGCGCACCGCGGAGGTCCGCACCGGATCGGGCAGCCGACGCCGACGCGCGGTCTCCTCGACCCACAATGGCCGGTACGACTCCTCGGGGGCCGATCTGCGGGCGTCAGCCGCCCGCGCCCCCGCCGGAATGTCGTGAACCGGCGCCTCCACGCCCTGTTCGGGCGCCTTCTGCCGCTCCGCCGTGCCCATCACCGTGTCACTCCCCACCGCCGGCAGCCCCTCACCCCGTCCCTGGTGGACAGGGCTTCCCTGTGGCTGCCCGGCTTGCGCTGTTTTACGCCGCCCGGTTGCGGATGCGGCTCCTGTGGCCGAATCCGCCGCCATTTCCCGAAGAGAAGGACGAACAAGACGTCTTCAAGATTCCCCGTGGACATCAAAGAAACGAAAAAATCCAGCCAACCCCCCACCTGCGGCGATCGGATGCGGTCCGGCGCGGACCACCGGGGCGCTGGAGGCAATCTCCCGCAATGAGCGGACAACTCCTCATGTCTCGTCACCGAGGCGGACGTTCGGCTTCCGGACGGAGCTTCGAGATACGGGTGCGTCGGTAGTAGGCTCGCGGCGTTTGTTGACGCACATGTGTACCCCCGGCCGGCGGGGGTTCGAGCTGGGGGAGGCCATGCGCTTTCGCGGGAAGTCGATCCGCCGGAAGATCGTGGCGCTGCTTCTCGTGCCGCTGGTGTCCCTGATCGCGGTGTGGGGCTTCGCCACGGTACTCACGGGACGCGAGGTCGCCCGGCTGTTCCAGGTGTCCGCGGTGGTCGAGAAACTGGGCTACCCGGCCGAGGACACCGTGCGCGTCCTCCAGCAGGAGCGCCGCCAGACCCTCGTCTACCTGGCCGACCCACGTGCCTCGGACGCCCTGGCGTCACTGCGCGGCACCCGGAACGCCACCGACGACGCCCTCACCAAGTTCCGCAAGAACGCCCAGAATCCGGATGTCCGCGACGGACTCGACCAGGACGACGACGAGCGCCTGACCGCCGTCCTCGACGGATTCGACGGCATCGAGTCACTGCGCCGCAGCGTCGACGAGGCCACGGTCACCCGTACCCAGGCCCTCGACCTGTACAACCGCCTCGTCGACCCCACCTACGCGCTACTCGCCACCCTCGACGGCGTCGACAGCGTGGAGTTGGACAAGCAGGCCCGCGCCCTGGTGAACATCACCCGCGCGCGTGAGCTGCTCTCCCGCGAGGACGCCCTGCTCGGCTCCGCCCTGGTGGTCGGCAAGCTGGACCGCGTAGAGATCCGCGACATCTCCGACCTGGTCGCCCAGCGCACCCTCCTGTACGACGTCAACCTGCCCGTGCTCCCGTCGAGCGAGCGTGAGCGCTACGAGCGGTTCTGGAAGAACGCGGGCACCGCGCCGCTGCGCTCCGCCGAGCAGTCCGTCGCCACCGCGGAACCCGGCACCACCGGTGACGTCAGCGCCCAGAACTGGGACACCGCCGCCGGCAACGTGCTCGACGAACTCGCCAAGCTCGACGACCAGGCCGGCGACCGCTACCAGGACCGGGTCCGCCCCGACGCGATCGGCGTCATCGTCAAGGCGGCCGCCGTCGGCCTCCTCGGCCTGATCGCCATCCTCTTCTCGCTCGTCCTCTCCGTGCGCGTCGGCCGCACCCTCATCCGCGACCTCAGGCAACTGCGCCTGGAGGCCCACGAGGCCTCCGGAGTACGGCTGCCCAGCGTGATGCGCCGCCTCTCGGTGGGCGAACAGGTCGACGTGGAGACCGAGGTCCCGCGCCTGGAGTTCGACAAGAACGAGATCGGCGAGGTCGGCCAGGCCCTCAACACCCTCCAGCGCGCCGCCGTCGAGGCCGCCGTGAAGCAGGCCGAGCTGCGCGCCGGAGTCTCCGAGGTCTTCGTCAACCTCGCCCGCCGCAGCCAGGTCCTGCTCCACAAGCAGCTCACCCTGCTCGACACCATGGAGCGCCGGACCGAGGACACCGACGAACTCGCCGACCTGTTCCGCCTCGACCACCTCACCACCCGTATGCGCCGACACGCCGAGGGTCTCGTGATCCTCTCCGGTGCCGCCCCCTCCCGGCAGTGGCGCAAACCCGTCCAGCTCATGGACGTCGTGCGCGCGGCCGTGGCCGAGGTCGAGGACTACGAGCGCATCGAGGTCCGCAGGCTGCCCAGGGTCGCCGTGACCGGTCCGGCCGTCGCCGACCTCACCCACTTGGTGGCCGAACTCCTGGAGAACGCCACGGTGTTCTCGCCGCCGCACACCGCCGTCCAGGTCCTGGGCGAACGGGTCGCCAATGGCTTCACCCTGGAGATCCACGACCGCGGACTCGGCATGGCCGCCGACGCGCTCCTCGACGCCAACCTCCGGCTCGCCGAGACACCGGAGTTCGAGCTCTCCGACACCGACCGGCTGGGCCTGTTCGTGGTCAGCCGGCTCGCCCAGCGGCAGAACGTCCGCGTCTCGCTCCAGCCTTCGCCGTACGGCGGCACGACCGCGGTCGTCTTCATCCCGGACGCGCTGCTGACCGACGAGATCCCGGACACCAATGGCATCGGCTTCCGCCTGGACCGGCCCCGCCCCTCCAAGGAGGCCGAGCTGGAGGAGGCGCATCGCAACGGGCTCACCAAGGTGCCGGCCCAACTGCCCGGCATGCCGCCCGCGGTCATCGACGGCCCGGTCGAACTGGAGGCGCCCGTCGACCTGGACGCCCTCAGCGACTTCCCGAACGCCCTGGAGGACGAGGACGGCGAACACGGCGGACTGTTCCGCCCGCGCCGCGCCCTCACCCAGATCGACGGCACCGACGCGGCCGGCCGCGACGACCTGCTCGACCCGCCGGTGCCGCTGCCCCGCCTGGGCAGCCCCAAGCTCGTCAGCTCCCACGGGCGTCCGGTCACCGACGACCGGCCGGAGCGGGAGGACGCCGAGGAGACACCGGCGGCCGCCTCGCCTCCGGTGGGCGCGGGTCCCTCCTGGTCGGAGCCCCCGGCCCTGCCGAGCCGTCGGCGCGGTGCCGCGCACCTGCGCCGGGGGACCGGACTGGCCGACCGGGTCGACGAGTTGACCGACTCCCCGGCCGCCTCGGACCACGAAACGGGCATGACGCACGACGCCCCGGCCCTGCCCCGGCGCACCCGGCGCGCGGAGATCGCGTCGAGCGGCACGGGCGTCTCCGACGCGGCCAGTCCCTTCCCGGACACCGACACCGCCCCTGACCCGACCGACCAGGCCCCCGTCATCGGCGGACGCCCTGGCTGGAGCGACCACTCCCGCAACACGGCCGGCCGCGTCGTACGGACGGACTTGGGGGAGCCGTCGCAGGGAGCGTCCGGAGGGTCGGGCCCGGGGGACACGGCGGCCTACGGGAGTTCCGATGGGCGTGGGGATGCGGGCCTGACGGGTCCGGCGGCGCAAGGGGATTCGGGCTCGATGGGTCCGGCGCAGGGGAGTCACGGCGCGGTGGGCCCCGCGGCGGCACACGGAAGCCCCGGTGCCGGCGGCTCGGCGCGAGGAACACGTGGCAGCCTGTACGAGGCCTTCGGCGGCGCCTCTCGCGGCCTCTCCGGAGCCCCTGGCGGTCCCGGTGGTTCCGCGGGTGGATCGGCCCGTCGCTCGGCGCGTGAGCCCCTCGGAGGTCTCGCGCACGGCGCCTCGGGCGGCCTGCCCGGTGGGGGAACCCCCGGCGGCCCGTCCCGCGGCACCGCGCCCGGCGCCCAGGACGCCTCCGCGGGCACCGCCCCGCTGCCGAGGCGGGTCCGGCAGGCCAGCCTGGCGCCGCAGCTGAAGCAGAGCCCCGTGCCGCGTACGAAGCCGCAGGCGGAGCCCGCCGAGCGGGACGCCGACGAGGTACGCAGCCGTATGGCATCGCTCCAGCGCGGCTGGCAGCGCGGCCGCGAGGAGAACGCCGCCGGCGACGACACGCAAGGCGGCACAGCACCACAACGAACGACAAAGGGGGACGGTCGATGACCGCACCGCAGGCGACCGGCCACGGCGACAACAGCAAGTCCGGGGAGCTCAACTGGCTCCTCGACGACCTGGTGGACCGTGTCGCGAGCATCCGCAAGGCCCTCGTGCTGTCCGGCGACGGCCTGCCCACGGGCGTCTCCAAGGACCTGACCCGCGAGGACAGCGAACACCTCGCCGCCGTGGCCTCCGGCTTCCACAGCCTCGCCAAGGGCGTCGGCCGGCACTTCGAGGCGGGCAACGTCCGGCAGACCGTCGTCGAACTGGACGAGGCCTTCCTGTTCGTGACGGCCGCCGGCGACGGCAGCTGCCTCGCGGTCCTCTCGGACGCCGACTCGGACGTCGGCCTCGTCGCGTACGAGATGACCCTCCTGGTCAAGCGGGTCGGTGTGCATCTGGGTGCCGCTCCGCGCACCGATCTGCCTCAGGGCGGGTAGTGAGATGGCATGAGCACAGACGGTCAGGGAAGAAGCCACTGGTTCGACGACGACGCCGGGCCGGTCGTGCGTCCGTACGCCATGACGCGCGGGCGCACCTCCAGCACGGGCCAGCACCGCCTCGACCTCATCGCGGTGGTCGTCGCCGAACAGCACGACGGCGACCCCGAGGGCGACCACACCCTCTCCCCGGAGCACGTGGACATCGTCGGCCTGTGCCGGGACACCCCCCAGTCCGTCGCCGAGCTGTCCTCCGAACTCGACCTGCCGATCGGTGTCGTACGGGTCCTCGTCGGCGATCTCGTCGAGTCCGAGTGGGTCCATGTGAACCGGCCCGTGCCGCCCGCCGAGCTCGTGGACGAGAGCATCCTGCGCGATGTGATCAACGGCCTCAGGGCCCTGTGACCGTTCGGGCGCGACACCCGTCCTGTGGATATGATCTGACCGATCGTCGAGACCATCCGCAGAGGCGCGAACCAGCCCGCGGACACGGTGCCGAGCAAGCAGGAGAGACCACATGATCTTCGGGCGTTCTGAGCGCGGCAAGTCCCCGGTCGAACCCGTCACGCTCAAGATCCTGGTGGCCGGCGGCTTCGGCGTGGGCAAGACCACCTTCGTGGGCGCGGTCAGCGAGATCAGGCCGCTGCGCACCGAGGAACTGCTCACCGAGGCCGGCCGTCCGGTCGACGACACCACCGGTGTCGAGGGCAAGCGCACCACCACCGTGGCCATGGACTTCGGCCGCATCACCCTCCGCGACGACCTCGTGCTGTACCTCTTCGGCACGCCCGGCCAGGAGCGGTTCTGGTTCATGTGGGACGAGCTCTCCGAGGGCGCGCTCGGCGCGGTCGTGCTCGCCGACACCCGCCGCCTGGAGGACTGCTTCGCCGCCGTCGACTACTTCGAACGGCGCTCCATCCCCTTCCTCGTCGGCGTCAACTGCTTCGACGGAGCGGTCCGTTACCCCGAGGAGTCCGTACGGCAGGCCCTCGACCTCGACGAGGACGTACCGGTCGTGCTGTGCGACGCCCGCGACCGGCAGTCGGTCAAGGACGTCCTCGTCGGCGTCGTCCAGCACGCCATGGCGTACTCGGCGCGGCACCGCCAGACCGTCACCACCTGAGACAGGACAGGGGCGCGGCCCGTACCCCCGCCGACAGGGGTACGGGCCGCGGTCGTCCGGCGACGCGCACGCGCGCGTGCCTAGCTCTCGCCGTCCTCCTCCCAGCCGAAGCTCTTCTCCACGGCCTTGCGCCAGTTGTGGTACTGGCGGTCCCGGATGGACGCCTCCATGTCCGGCGTCCACTCGACGTCCTTCTGCCAGTGGGACTTCAGCTCGTCGAGGTCGTTCCACACGCCCGTGGCGAGCCCGGCCGCGTACGCGGCACCCAGGCACGTGGTCTCGGAGACCTTCGGCCGCACCACCGGGACGTCCAGGACGTCCGCCTGGTGCTGCATCAGCAGATTGTTCTTGGTCATGCCGCCGTCCACCTTCAAGGTGGTGATCTGCACTCCGGAGTCCTGGTACATGGCGTCCACGACCTCACGCGTCTGCCAGCTCGTCGCCTCCAGCACGGCCCGCGCGAGGTGCGCCTTGGTGACGTAGCGCGTCAGGCCCGTGACGACACCGCGCGCGTCGGAGCGCCAATAGGGCGCGAACAGACCGGAGAAGGCGGGCACGATGTACGCGCCGCCGTTGTCCTCGACGCTCGCCGCCAGGGGCTCGATCTCGTCGGCGTCGCGGATGATGCCGAGCTGGTCCCGGAACCACTGGACCAGCGCGCCCGTTATGGCTATCGAGCCCTCCAGACAGTAGACCGGTGCCTCCTCACCGATCTTGTAGCCCATCGTCGTCAGCAGCCCGCTCTTCGACGGGACCGGCCGGTTGCCCGTGTTGAGCAGCAGGAAGGAGCCCGTGCCGTACGTGTTCTTCGCCGTGCCCACGTCGTAGCAGGCCTGTCCGAACACCGCCGCCTGCTGGTCGCCCAGCGCGGACGCCACCGGTACGCCGGCGAGTTGGCCGACCGCGGTGCCGTAGACCTCGGAGGACGACCTGATCTCGGGCAGGACCGCGTCGGGCACGCTCATGGCGTCGAGGATCGACTGGTCCCACTGGAGCGTCTCCAGGTTCATCAGCATGGTGCGCCCGGCGTTGGTCACGTCCGTGACGTGCCGGCCGCCGTCCGTGCCGCCGGTGAGGTTCCAGATCAGCCAGGAGTCGATGGTGCCGAAGGCGATCTCGCCGTTCTCGGCCCGCGCGCGCAGTCCCGGCACGTTGTCGAGCAGCCAGGCCGCCTTCGGCCCCGAGAAGTAGGTGGCCAGCGGCAGCCCGGTCTGCTCGCGGAAGCGGTCCTGGCCGTCCGAGCCGCCGAGCTGGTTGGTCAGCGCCGCCGTGCGGGTGTCCTGCCAGACGATCGCGTTGTGCACCGGCTTGCCGGTGGCGCGGTCCCACAGGACCGTCGTCTCGCGCTGGTTGGTGATGCCGAGGGCGCTGAGCTGGTCGGCGCGCAGCCCGGCCTTCGCGAGCGCTCCCGCGACCACCGCCTGCACCTTCGACCAGATCTCGGTGGCGTCGTGCTCCACCCACCCTGGCTTGGGGAAGATCTGGCGGTGCTCGCGCTGGTCGACGGCGACGATCGCGCCGTCCTGGTTGAAGACGATGCAGCGGCTTGAGGTGGTGCCCTGGTCGATAGCGGCGACGAACTTGTCCGTCATGACGTCCCCTTCGTCGTTCCGTCGGGAGAACTTCGGGAGAACTTCGGGAGGCTGCGGTGGATCGGGAGGCCGCGGGCGGTCAGAAGGCCGCGTTGAAGATGAGCCCGGACAGCGCCCCGCCGATCAGCGGGCCCACCACCGGGATCCACGCGTAACCCCAGTCCGAGGTGCCCTTGTTGGGGATCGGGAGCAGGGCGTGGACGATGCGCGGGCCCAGGTCACGGGCCGGGTTGATGGCGTACCCGGTGGGCCCGCCGAGCGAGAGGCCGATGCCGACCACCAGGAAGGCCACGACGAGGACCGCGGTACCGGACTCCCCGAGCCCCTTGGTCAGCCCGAAGGCCAGGATCGGCAGCACCAGTCCGACGGTCGCGATGATCTCGGTGACGAGGTTCGCCACCGGATTGCGGATGGCGGGGCTGGTCGAGAAGATCCCGAGCGTGGGCTGGGCGAGCTCCTCGTCTGCGTTGGCCTGGAACTGCGCGTAGTAGGTCAGCCAGCACAGGACCGCGCCGAGCATCGCACCGACCATCTGCCCGGCGATGTAGACGGGCACCTGCTCCCAGTCCCCGGTGTCGACGGCGATCCCTATGGTCACCGCCGGGTTGAGATGCCCGCCGGACAGCGGGGCGGCGGTGTACGCCCCGGCCAGCACGCCGAAGCCCCAGCCGAAGGCGATGACGACCCAGCCGGCGTCCTTCGCCTTGGAGTAGTTGAGTACGACGGCGGCGACCACGCCGGCGCCGAAGAGGATCAGAATCGCCGTACCGATGACCTCACCGAGAAATACGTCTCCGTTGCTCATGGCGGCTCCTAGGCCCTGGCCCGGGGCGCTCGACCCCGGTCCTCCGTGCAGGGTGCGGTTCCCTTGGCGGACCGCCGAGGGCAGGGAGAGTCCCGCGCCCCGCCCGGCGTCCGCGACGAGCGTGCCGTCGCAGCCGAATCGCCCGTGGGGGGGGTGTGGGCCCTGACTCGTGGGGGAGCCCGTGGCGCAGTGCCGGGAGACGCCGGGAATGTACGGCGATGTCGACTGACACCGGAAGTGTTCACCGGGCCCCGGGGAGCGTCAAGGTCGCGGACGGGAACGGTTGGGACGACGGCGTCGGCGGAGCGGTGGGGGCGCGGGGTGGATGGCGCTCGGGGGAGGGCGGTGCGGGGGATGGTGCGTGGCGTAGGGCGGCATGTCCTACGGCGCGGACGGTCGGCCCAACCGATGCTGTTCTCGGCGCTCGGCGCTCGGCGCTCGGCGCTCGGCGCTCGGCGCTCGGCGCTCGGCGCTCGGCGCTCGGGACGACGGGCCGAGGCATCCCCGGCTTCCCGTTCCCGCTCAGCCCCTCCCCGGCTCCGCCACCGCATACCCGGTCGCAGCACTCGGTGCCCCCGACCCGCGCCGGATCTCGTGCCCCGGCAGGCCGGCCCGCCCCACGACCCAACTCGTCCCGCCGAGGGCCTTCGCGGCCTTCTTCAGCGGGGCCAGACAGGCGGCCGCCTCCCGGTGGTCGGTCACACTGCCCGGCAGGCACACCACGGTCGCCAGGGACAGCGTCACAGGCCGCCCGCCGGCCGCCCAGGGCGCGTCCAGCACGGCGGCCGCCACGGGCACCAGCTCCTCCGGACCCGCCAGCACCAGGAAGTCGTCGCCACCGATGTGGCCCACGCGCGCGGCGCCGGTCGCCGACTGCGCGAGCGTCCGCCCCACCGCGCGGATCAGCTCGTCGCCCGCCGCGAACCCTGCCCCGTCGTTGACCTGCTTGAAGTGGTCGACGTCCAGCCAGCTCAGCGCGAAGGTCCGGCCCTCCGCGATCCGCCGGTCCACCTCGGAGGTGATCGCGTCCGAACCGGGCAGCCGGGTCAGCGGGTTGAGCCCGGCGGCCTCCTCCACCCGCGTCTCACTGAGCGCCCGCACGAGATCCGCGAGCCGTACGACGCCCACGCACCGGCCGTACCGGTCGACCACGGCCACGTCGTCCGACGTACGGTCCCATGGAGCACAGGACGCCGACGATCGAGTAGAACAGGCGTTGTGCCGGGCTGAAGAGGATGAGCAGACCCGCCAGG
>NZ_JBEYVC010000248.1:0-12633 GCF_040643855.1 Streptomyces sp. NPDC047072
GCTGATTTCAGCCCGTCCGGCGTTTGAGGACGAGGCCCCTTCAGGGCCGAAGCGGGGTCTGGGGGCGCAGCCCCCAGGGATGGGACGGGTAGGGGCGGCGGGGGCGAAAAACATCCCCCGGCCGGCCGACCCCGGCCAGGGGAAGTGAGACGTGCGGCTCAGGCCGTCGCGAGCCGCTGCTGGGCCCGGGCCGCACGTGTTCCGAGGACGGTGATCGACACGACGCCGAGCACCGCCAACAGGCCGACCCCCACCGTTCCGGCCCAGCCACCCGCGTGGAACGCCACCGCGCCGACCGTGCTGCCCGCGCTGGAGCCGATGTAGTACGCCGACTGGTAGAGCGCCGAGGCCTGGGCGCGGCCGTGGGTCGCCGTCTTGCTGACCGCCGAGGACGCCACCGCGTGCCCCGCGAAGAACCCGCCGGTGATCAGGACCAGGCCCAGCAGCACCAGCCACAGGGAGCCGGAGAGGGACAGGAGCAGGCCCGTGGTCGTCGTACCACCCGCCGCGTACAGCGCGCCCCTGCGGCCCAGCCGGCCGACCAGACGGCCCGCCGTGGACGCGGAGACCGTACCCACCAGGTACACCAGGAAGATCGAGCCGATGATGCCCTGGGGGAGCGAGAACGGCGCCTCCGTCAGCCGGTAGCCGATCACCGTGTAGACACCGCCGAACACCGTCATGAACAGCGCGCCGATGGCGTAGAGCCGACGTAGGAGAGGGTCGGACAAGTGCGCCCGGACCGTGCCCAGCAGCACGCCCGGCTTCAGCGAGCCCGCCTTGAAGTGCCTCGGCGCCGGCAGCAGCAGCCGGAACGCCACCGCACACGCCACCGCGATCGCACCGATGACACCGACGGCCACCCGCCAGCCCCATTCCTGTGCCACCCAGCCGGTGATGACCCGGCCGCTCATCCCGCCCACGCTGTTGCCCGCGACGAACAGTCCGATCGCCGTGACCAGCGCCTTCGGCCGGACCTCCTCCGCCAGATACGCCGTCGCGGAGGCGGGCAGCCCCGCCAGGGCCGCCCCCTGCACCGCCCGCAGCGCGACCAGCCAGGTCAGCGAGGGTGCGAAGGGGACCAGGAGGGCGACGGTCACCGCGACGGCCAGCGAGCCCGTCATGACCGTACGGCGTCCGAAGCGCTCCGAGAGGGCGCTCATCGGGAGTACGAACAGGGCCAGCCCGCCGGTCGCGGCCGCCACCGTCCAGCTCGCCTCGCTCGCCGCGACCCCGAACTCGCCGGAGATCAGCGGGAGCAGGGCCTGTGTGGAGTAGAGCAGCGCGAAGGTCGCGACACCGGCGAGGAAGAGGGCGAGGCTCATCCGGCGGTAACCGGGGCCGCCCGGGGTCATCCGGGAATCGGGGGCGGAGACGGGGGAGACGGCGCCCACGCGGGTGGACGCCTCGGTACTGGCAGGCATGCTTCGAACCTAAAGATCCTCCGCTCATCCGTCCAATGCATGGATTCGCCATAATCGTTCCCATGGTGCATCAGCAGAGGTCACAGACTCATCTGTCACCGTCCAGTGACACAGAAGACATCGTCGCGCTGCTCGCACCCCGGCTCGCGTACTTCGCCGGGGTGGCCCGCACCGAGCACGTGACGCGGGCCGCGCAGGAGATGGACGTACCCCAGTCGACGCTCTCGCGCGCGATGGTCCGCCTCGAACAGGACCTCGGCGTCGACCTGTTCGCCCGCATCGGCCGCACGGTCTCCCTCACCCCCGCGGGCCGCACCTTCCTCGGCTCCGTCGAACGCGCCCTCGCCGAGATCGAGCGCGCCGCCGACGAGGTCCGCGCGGACGCCGACCCGGCCACCGGCAAGGTCGCCTTCGGCTTCCTGCACACGATGGGCTCGGAGACGGTCCCGGGCCTGATCCGCGCCTTCCGCGCCGACCACCCGCGCGTCCGCTTCAGCCTGGTCCAGAACTACGGCGAGGCGATGATCGAACGCCTGCGCGCGGGCGAACTGGACCTCTGTCTGACCTCCCCGGTCCCGGACGCCCCCGACCTCGTCGCCCGCCGCCTGGACGAACAGAAACTCCGCCTGGTCGTCCCCGCCGACCACCCCCTCGCGACCCGCAGACGCGTCCGCCTCGCCGAGGCCGCCGACGAGGCGTTCGTCACCCTGGAACCCGGCTACGGCCTGCGCCGCATCACCGACGACCTCTGCAAGGAGGCCGGCTTCAAACCGAAGATCGCCTTCGAGGGGGAGGAGGCGGAGACGCTACGGGGCCTGGTGGCGGCGGGACTTGGCGTGGCGCTCCTGCCGCCACCGGCTTTCCCTCGCCCGGGAGTGGTGGAGCTGACGGTGACGGCCCCAAGGGCGGCCAGGGAAATCGGCGTGGCGTGGCTGGACGGCCACCCGGACACCCCACCGGTGGCCGCCTTCAAGAAGTTCCTCTTGTCGAGAAGGGGCAGCCTGTTGCCCTGACCTACCGCCCGCGCCCGAAGCCGGAGGCGAGCGGCATCCGCAACCCCAACGGCGGCGGCGCGGCCAAAGCATCCAGAACAGGTCGGGACAGGGGCCGCCCGAACAACGCCCCCATCACGAAGTCCTCGACCAGCGCCCGGACTTCGTCCCGGTACTGATGCAACCCGTGCCCGTCGGAGTGCACCTCGAACCGGCACACCTCCCGGTTCGCCTTCTTCGCACGGGAGGCGAGCCGGAAGGACAACTCGGGGTCGGAGACCTCGTCGTTCGTGCCGTGCACGACCAGCACCCGCCGACCCACCAGCTGCTTCACCGGTTCGGGTGTCGCCGCCACGTCCTCCTCCGGCAGCCAAGGGGCCAGCGCCACCACGGAGTTGACGGCCTCGTGCCCGCCCGCGCGCAGCGCCGCCCGCCCGCCCATGCCGACCCCGACCAGGGCCACGGGGACATCGCCGTAGCGTCGTACGACCTCCTCGGCCGCCCAGGTCGCGTCGTGCGCGAGATGCGCCTCGCTGCCGTTCCAGCCGCGATAGCGGTAGTGGACGAGGTGCGCCGCCAGTCCGTCCGCCTGCCCCGACCTGGCCAGCCGCCGCCCCAACGCCCGTACGGCGGAGGGGAGTCGCAGGGAGGAGGGCCTGCGCAGAGAGGTTTCGTCGCCGCCCGGGAGCAGCAGCACCACCGCGCTCACCGCCGCAGGCTCCGGGCCGAGTGCGCCGCCCAGTTGGGCGCTGCGAACCGGCGTCGCTTGCTGTGCCATGACAGAACAGTGTCAGAAGCCCCGGTGGACCACACGCGTCGGGGTGGTCACCATTACGTATCGGCGGATTCGTACAACAGGCGATCTACGCGCGTAGGCGTTAGAGTGCGGAAATGACGAGCCAGACTGACCGGATGGGGGCCTCCCCGAGCCCGGACCAGATCCGCCGGGCACCCAAGGTTCTGCTGCACGACCACCTCGACGGCGGGCTGCGGCCCGGCACGATCGTCGACCTCGCCCGGGAGACCGGGTACGCCCAACTCCCCGAGACGGACGCCGACAGACTCGGCGTCTGGTTCCGCGAGGCCGCCGACTCCGGTTCGCTGGAACGCTACTTGGAGACCTTCTCGCACACCGTCGGCGTCATGCAGACCCGCGAGGCGCTGGTGCGGGTCGCCGCCGAGTGCGCCGAGGACCTCGCCGAGGACGGCGTCGTCTACGCCGAGGTGCGCTACGCCCCCGAACAGCACCTGGAGAAGGGGCTGAGCCTCGAAGAGGTCGTCGAGGCCGTCAACGAGGGCTTCCGGGAAGGGGAGCGGCGGGCCCGCGCGAACGGTCACCGGATCCGGGTCGGCGCTCTGCTCACCGCCATGCGGCACGCGGCCCGCGCCCTGGAGATCGCCGAACTCGCCAACCGCTACCGCGACTTGGGCGTCGTCGGCTTCGACATCGCGGGCGCCGAGGCCGGTTACCCGCCCACCCGGCACCTCGACGCCTTCGAGTACCTCAAGCGCGAGAACAACCACTTCACCATCCACGCCGGCGAGGCCTTCGGGCTGCCGTCCATCTGGCAGGCCCTCCAGTGGTGCGGCGCCGACCGGCTCGGGCACGGCGTGCGCATCATCGACGACATCCAGGTCCACGAGGACGGCACCGTCAAGCTCGGCCGGCTCGCCTCCTACGTCCGGGACAAGCGGATCCCGCTGGAGCTGTGCCCCAGCTCCAACCTCCAGACGGGGGCCGCCGCCTCCTATGCCGAGCACCCGATCGGGCTGCTCAGGCGCCTGCACTTCCGGGCGACGGTGAACACCGACAACCGGCTGATGTCCGGCACCAGTATGAGCCGGGAATTCGAGCATCTTGTCGACGTATTCGGCTACACGCTCGACGACATGCAGTGGTTCTCCGTCAATGCGATGAAATCAGCGTTCATTCCTTTCGATGAACGACTCGCGATGATCAATGACGTCGTCAAGCCGGGATATGCCGAGCTGAAGTCCGAATGGCTGTTCCAGCAGACCGCCTCCACCAGCGGTTCTGTGGAATCGGAGAGCTGAGCGGAGTCATCCGGCGGTGCGGAATGCGGGCGGGTGTTCACAATCCGTCCGCATTTCGATGTTTGCGGTGGGTGCCCTCGCGTGTTTACGGTCTTGGACCGCTCACTTCCCCGTAAACCCATTTCGAGGACGCATTTCATGAAGCAGTCTGCTGCCAAGACCCTCGGTGTCGCCGCCCTCGGTGCCGCCTTCGCCGCCGCCGGCGCGGGTGCCGCGAACGCCGCTCCGGCGGTCCCGGACGCCACTCAGGCGCTCGGCACCGTCTCCCAGGGGCTCCCCACCGAGAACGTCACCAAGGCGCTGCCGGGTGCCGGTGAGGCGCTGGCGCAGGCCCAGCCGGCGCTCGGAGCGGGCCTCTCGGCCGCGCAGCCGGCCGTGCAGAAGGTGCTCGCCGACGGCCCGACCGCGCCGGTCGCCGGTCTCCTCGGCGGGCTCCCCGTCGGCAAGGTGCTGCCCGGCGGCGCCGGCACCGGTGTGAACGGTCTGCCGCTCGGCTGACCCACGCTTCCCGTACGCGCCGGTGGGGCGCACCCCGTCCGTCTGTGGGGGTGCGCCCCACCGGCGTACGCGCGTCACCAGGCGGTCCGGGTCTTCTCCTCCGAGGGGAAGAGGATCCACAGCGCTATGTAGAGCAGGAACTGCGGGCCCGGCAGCAGACAGGACAGGACGAAGATCACGCGCATGGTCGTGGCCGAGGTGCCGAAGCGCCGGGCCAGCGCGGCACACACGCCGCCGATCATGCGGCCGTTGGTGGGGCGGGCGAGGCGGGACATCTGCGGCTCCTTCGTGAGCGTCGGGGGCGGTCCTTGCGACCGTCCTCCATCTGACGTCAACGCTACGGAGACGAACCGAACGAAGCGTCGCTCTACGGGGCGATGCCGACCCTGGGAATCGTCGGGGTCCGCCCCTGAGCCGGCTCCTCCTGGCGGACGGTCGTGAGCCGGTCCTGCTCGCTCCCGCGGCGGAGCCAGGCACGGGCGGCCGGGACCACGGCCGCGTGGGCGAGCGCCACGCCGACGGTGTTCAGGAGCAGCGAGTCGACGTCGACGACCTGGCCGGGGACGCCGGTCTGGAGCAGTTCGATGCCGAGCGAGATCAGGGCGCCGGCGGCGGACGTGCGGATCAGGGAGCCGAGCGGGGAGGCCCAGAGCCTGCCGTGCACCATCGGGAGCAGGAAGCCGAGCGGGGCCAGCAGGGCGAGTCCCTCGCCGATACGGCGGGCCGCCTCCTGCCAGCCCAGGGCGAAGTCGGCGCGGACGGTCGCCAGCGGGTGCAGGTTGGGCGGCACGACCCAGGGGACGTCCAGTGGTCGCAGCGTGAACCAGGCGACGAACGCGAGGTGCGCGACGAGGAGGAGAACCCCCGTCGCACGGATGCGGATCGCGGCACTGCCGCCGATGAAGCCTTGACGCTGCACGCCCCCGTAGACGCCGCCTTCGGCACGATCGGTTCCGGAACGGGGCGGGATGCGTACGTGAGGCGTGCGCCACAGGGGGCGGCGGGAGCGCCGGGACCGTGCGGAGGGGGCCGTCAGGTGCCGGTGAGTTCGGTGGACGGGGGGTGTTCGGTGCCCGGGGCGGAGCGGACGTGGTCCGTGCAGTCGTAGCGGCGCAGCGGGGTCGTGTCGGGGCCGCCGAGGATGACGGAGCCGTCGCCTTCCGCCGCGGCCGAGTCGGAGAACGTGCACACGATCTGGGCGAGGGCGTACGCGGACAGCTCGGCGGGCGCGGTGCTCAGCCGCAGCGTGTCCTCGGGGTCCTTGGGGCGCGGTCCGCTGACGGTCATGCCGCCGCGTACGTACGTCTGGTAGCCGGCCTCCCGCTCCGCGCTCGACGGCGCCTCCGCGAGCTGGTCCAGCAGGCCCTGCGCGACCAGCACCCGCCGCTCGGAGTCCGCGGTGCCGTCCGGCACCCGTACGGTCCGGTCCACCGCCACCAGCGACGACCCGCACAACAGAAACACCTGCACGGCGAGCCCCCGCGACGTCTGTGCCGCCGCATCCGGCTCCGACAACGCACACCGCACCCGAGACGGCGCGGGCCCGAAGTCGGTCGGTACCTCGGTGGACCGGATACCGCATCCGGCGAGCGCCAGGGCGAGGAGGGGGAGCAGGAGAAGCGGGCGCGGGGAGCGGCGGCGTGGGGCGAGCGCGTGCAGGGCAAGCTGCCACAGGCCACGTGGGCGCAGCACGAGGTGCCGGAGGGCGAGCGAGCGCGGGACCGGCAACTCCCGCTCGTGCGTGTGCGCCGTACGCCGTCCGGGAGCGCCTGGCTCCGGCGTCGGCAGTCGGCGGTCACCCGGCCCCGGCATCGACCGCCCCCCGTCACCCGCGTGCAGTGTCGGCACCCCCCGGTCACGCCCGCGCAGCGTCCGCAACCGTCGGTCCCCCCGGCCGTCCCCCGAGTGTTCCCCCTTCATCGGGTCTCCCCCTTCTCGTTCTTCTCGGGTTCCTCGGTCAGGGTCGATGCGTCGCGGGGGAGTCGTAGGGTGAAGATCGCGCCGCTCTCGGGGGAGTTGGCCGCGGTGATCTCGCCGCCGTGGATGTGGGCGTTCTCGAGGGCGATGGAGAGGCCGAGGCCGCTGCCCTCGGAGCGGGGGCGGGACGCGCTGGCCTTGTAGAAGCGGTCGAAGACGTGCGGGAGGACGTCCTCGGGGATGCCGGGGCCACCGTCCCGTACGGCGATGACGACCTCGTCGGCCGGGGCCCGCACCGACACCTTCACCGGAGACCCGCCGTGCTTGAGCGCGTTGCCGATGAGGTTGGCGAGGATGACGTCAAGGCGCCGCGGGTCAAGGCGCGCATGGATCCCGCGCTCGGCGTCCAGCTCCACCGCGTCCAGCCACGCCCGCGCGTCGATGCACGCCGTGATCTGGTCGGCCACGTCGACGTCGTCGAGGACCAGCCGGGCCGTCCCCGCGTCGAACCGGGTGACCTCCATCAGGTTCTCGACCAGGGAGTTGAGCCGGCGCGTCTCACTGACCACCAGACGGACCGCCGGCTCGATCATCGGGTCGACCGAACCGGACTCCGCCTCCAGCTCCTCCTCCAGGATCTCCGTCACGGCGGTGATCGCGGTGAGCGGCGTCCGCAGTTCATGGCTCATGTCCGCCACGAACCGCCGGGACGCCTCGTCGCGCGCGGCCATGTCGTCGACCCGCTTCTCCAGCGCCTCGGCCGCGTAGTTGAACGTCCGTGACAGATCGGCGAGTTCATCGGTCCCGGACACCCGCAGCCGGGTGTCCAGCTTCCCCTCGCCGAGTCGCCGCGCGGCAACTCCCAACCGGTGCACGGGCTTCAGTACGGTCGTCGCCGCGGCCTGCGCGAGCAGCGCGGAGCCGATCAGCGCGAGCCCGGTGGCGATCCCCAGCGACCAGGCAAGGGAGTTGAGGTCCTTCGCCTCCGGTTCCAGGGACTTGAGCATGTACCCGGTCGGGCCGCCGCCGATCACCTTCGTACCGGCCACGAGATACGGCGTGTCGTCGTCGACGGTCCGCTGCCAGTACAGGTGATACGCGTACTTGTTCGCGGAGTTGACCGTCTGCTGTTCGTTCACCGCCTCGCGCAGCGACACCGGCACGTCCTGGAGGGTGAAGCCGTCCAGGGCGCCCGAATTGCCGTACATCGTCTTGCCGTTCGCGTCCTTAGCGACGAGCAGCACGCTGAAGCGCTGGCTGCTGCCCGCCATCTCCCCGGCGGCCTGCTGGAGTTCGTCCTGCGTCGGCTCCTCGGGCAGCGCGCCCGCGCGGTTCTGCATCTCCTGCTGGAAGTCCCGCAGCACCGCGTCCTGGGCGCGGGTGAGAACCGCCTCGCGGTTGAGCCAGTAGGCGATCCCGGACGCGGACACGGCGGCGGTCAGCGCCACCAGGCCGAAGACGACGACAAGACGCAGCCGCAGACTGGTGAAGCGCAGCCGTGACCACACACCCCTGCGCGCCGCGAACCAGCCGCGGAGCCCCCCTTGCGCCTTTGTCACTGAGGCGTATCCAGCCGGTAGCCCACGCCCCGCACGGTACGGATCAGCGTCGGGGACGACGGCACGTCCTCGACCTTGGCGCGCAGCCGCTGCACACAGGCGTCCACCAGCCGCGAGTCACCGAGGTAGTCGTGCTCCCACACCAGCCGCAGCAACTGCTGCCGGGAGAGCGCCTGACCGGGCCGCCGGCTCAGCTCCAGGAGCAGCCTGAGCTCGGTCGGCGTCAGCTGCAGGTCCTCGCCGTTCTTCGTCACGGTCATGGCCGCACGGTCGATGACCAGGGAGCCGAAGCTCGCCGCGTCGGTCGACTCGCGCTCCCCGCGCCGCAGCACGGCCCGGATCCGGGCGTCGAGCACCCGCCCCTGGATCGGCTTGACCACATAGTCGTCGGCGCCGGACTCCAGTCCGACGACGATGTCGATGTCGTCACTGCGCGCGGTCAGCAGGATGATCGGCAGCTGGTCCGTGCGCCGGATGCGCCGGCACACCTCGAACCCGTCGATGCCGGGCAGCATCACATCCAGCACGATCAGGTCCGGCCGCTGCTCACGCAGCAGTTTCAGGCCGTCCTCGCCGGTGGCAGCGGTGGCAACCCGGTGACCCTGGCGCGTGAGGCTCAGCTCCAGGGCCGTACGGATGGCGTCGTCGTCCTCGATCAGCAACAGGGAAGGCACGGGCTCATTCTGGCCCATGGAGGGGGTGCGGTTCGACCTGTGGGGATACGGCAGTCCTCACGACCCCGCACACGGCCTCCCTACGGCACTCACCCATGGGTCTGCTGTGCGATTCCCGAGACGGACCCCTGTGACAGGTCTGTGACAGTCGGCGGACACGGCCATGAAGGTGCGAGGGCAAGCTTCTCGGCACGGGCAAGGAAGTACCGCCCGGAACGACCGAACACCGGAAGTCCACGACGGGGGGCGCGAGATGAACACGCTGCACAGCACCAGCGCTAGCGCGGTGATCACGCGTCTGCACGACGTGACCCGGGGTTCCGAGAAGTCCGGTGCCGTGAGCGGGCGGGGGTGCGCTCGCGGCACCGGGCGTCAGCACACCGCGTACATGACGGTGGTTGACGCTCGCACGGGGGAAACGCACGGGGGATCGTCGTACAGGGAGGACACGGGGGAGCGTCGTTCGCTGTCGGAGGCGGAGTTCACCGCCTACGTCCAGGAGCGCCGCGCCTCCCTGTACGCCACCGCCTACCACCTGACCGGTGACCGCTTCGAGGCCGAGGACCTGTTGCAGAGCGCGCTGTTCTCGACGTACAAGGCGTGGGACCGGATCAGCGACAAGGCCGCGGTCGGGGGCTACCTCCGCCGCACCATGACGAACCTGCACATCAGCGCGTGGCGCCGCCGCAAGCTGAACGAATACCCGACCGAGGAACTGCCGGAGACGCCCGGCGACACGGACGCGATGCGCGGCACCGAGCTGCGCGCGGTCCTGTGGCAGGCGCTCGCCCGGCTGCCCGAACTCCAGCGCACGATGCTGGTCCTGCGTTACTACGAGGGCCGCACCGACCCGGAGATCGCGGAGATCCTCGACATCAGTGTCGGCACGGTGAAGTCCAGCATCTGGCGGTCGCTCCGCCGGCTGCGCGAGGACGAGGTCCTCAGCTTCGGCCGTGACGAGGAGAACGCCTTCGGGGAGCTCGTCGCCTGAGGGTGGGGGAACACGGGGGAACACGGGGGACCGCGGGGACCGGCTGGGGGGCCGGTCTCTGGGGGGGGATAACGGGGGTCACGGGGGACCCACGGGGGAGCACCACAAGGGGGAAGCACCACCAGGGGGAGCACAGAGAAGCGGGGCTGGAGGGCCGGGGGGTCCGTCCAGCCCCGCTTTGCTGTGCGTGGCTTTGCTGTGCGTGTCCCTCAGGTCCGCGTCGCGCTGTTGCGCGGCCGCAGGGCCCACTCCGCGGCGGTGAGCCGTCCCATCGCCTCGTCGCGGTCGCAGGCGTACGCGCCCAGCGCGGTCTGCCGGGCCACGATCGACCGCTCGGCCCGCATCAGCCGCCAGCCCCTGCGCAGCAGGAACGGCACCGACTTGCGGCCCTCGCGCAGATCCCGCAGGAACCGGCGGCGGAACGTGCGCACCGGGCCGCGACTCAGACACAGCGCGTCGGCCAGCACGCCCAGCTCCCGGCAGCGGGTCACGATCTCGGCGGCGAAGATGCCCTCCGCGATGAACAACGGGGTCCGGCCCACGTCGACGGAGTCCTCGCCGGTGCGGGCGCTGAGCGAGATGTCGTAGACGGGGATCTTCGTACGACCCGTGCGGCACAGGTCGACGATCGCGGCCACGGCGACCTCCGCGTCCCAGGACCCGGGGTGGTCCCAGTCGATGTCGGAACTCCCCGCCACCAGCGGCAGCGTCGGATCGGTGCCCTCCTTGTAGAAGTCGTCGAGCCGCAGGACCGGAAGGCCGGAACGGGCCGCGAGGAGGGACTTGCCGGAGCCGGAGGGGCCGCAGAGCAGCACGACTCGCGTCGGTATGGGCGGTTGGGAACTCACGGGACACCAGTGTGAGGCATTCACCTGCTGTTCATCGACCCCGCGGGTCGGCTTTGAAGCGTGCGTCACACTTCAACTACCCTTCGTGCCGGTCTGATTACCCAGCGCACGGAAAAGGTGGCAGAAACGATGGCCCGACATGAGAACCCGACCGCACGGATCGCCCTGACCGCGCTCGCGACGGCGGGGGTGGCACTCGGCGCGGGGGCGGGGGTGGCGTCCGCGGCGGAGCCGGTCGTCGACGTGGTGCGCACGAAGCCGACCTCGCTGGGGAACATCGACCCGCAGTCCGGGATCCAGGGCCTCACCGCCAGCCTCGGCTACGCGACCGGCGCGCTCTCCGGTCTCAAGCCGAACCCGCTGGCGGGGACGGGCGTGGACCCCCTGGACAACGGGGTGGGAACCCAGCTCGCCGACTTCCAGCCGGTTGCTACGCAGGCGTTGACCGGCCCGGTCGCCCAGGCGCAGTCGATCGGCTCGATGCCGGTGGTGGGGCAGGTGGCGGGGCTTCTCGGTAACGGGTGACGGTTCGCAGGGGCGGCGGGGGACTGCGGGCCGTTGCCGGGTGCGGGTCCGGTGGTGGCTGGTCGCGCAGTTCCCCGCGCCCCTGAAAGCGCGGCCTGCGGCCGCTGCTTTCAGTAGGAGGAGCCGGATGCTCCCAAGGCGCCCGTCGGGTGCCAGACCGTCTTTGTTTCCAGGAAAGCCGTGAGGCGGTCCGTGCCCGGGGGTGTCGCCCAGTTGTCCACAGGGTGTGGACGGAGGACTCGCTTCAGGTTGTCCGCCGCCGCGATTTCGAGGTCCTTTGCGAGGGACTCGTCCGCGCCTGCCAGGTCGATCGCGTTGACGTCCTGGTGGGCCGCCAGGGTGGGGGCGATCTCTGCCGTGCGGCCCGAGAGGATGTTGACCACTCCGCCGGGGACGTCCGAGGTGGCCAGGACCTCGGCCAGCGAGAGGGCGGGGAGCGGGGACCTCTCCGAAGCCACCACGACCGCCGTGTTGCCCGTGGCGATCACGGGGGCGAGGACGCTCACCAGGCCCAGGAACGACGACTCCTGCGGCGCTACGACCGCGACCACGCCCGTGGGTTCCGGCGAGGACAGGTTGAAGTACGGGCCCGCCACCGGGTTGGCGCCGCCCACCACCTGGGCGATCTTGTCGGTCCAGCCCGCGTACCAGACCCAGCGGTCGATCGTCGCGTCCACCTGCTCAGCCGCCTTGGACTTCGACAGGCCCTCCGCGTCGGCGACCTCCGCGACGAACTGCGCCCTGCGGCCCTCCAGCATCTCCGCGACGCGGTAGAGGATCTGGCCGCGGTTGTACGCCGTCGCGCCGGACCAGCCGCCGAACGCCTTGCGGGCGGCGACGACCGCGTCACGGGCGTCCTTGCGCGAGGACTGCGGTGCGTTCGCCAGCCACTTGCCCTTTGCGTCGGTCACCTCGTACACCCGGCCGCTCTCGGAACGCGGGAACTTCCCGCCGACGTACAGCTTGTAGGTCTTCAGCACATTGAGTCGGTCAGACATCGAGGTATGCCTCCAGGCCGTGGCGACCGCCCTCGCGGCCGAAGCCCGACTCCTTGTAACCGCCGAACGGCGACGTCGGGTCGAACTTGTTGAACGTGTTGGACCAGACGACCCCGGCCCGGAGCTTGTTCGCGACCGCCAGGATCCGCGAG
>NZ_JBEYVC010000249.1:0-12415 GCF_040643855.1 Streptomyces sp. NPDC047072
CCGCAGTCTTTCGCTGGGGTCGGTTGGTGCTCGCAGGAGCTGCTCGATGACGCGCTCTGCGCGCAGGTGCGCATCGACGTGTTGGCCCGTCAGCAGCGCGAGGCGGGCCGGCTGGCGGAGCGCGCCCGGATTGCTCGGGACCTGCACGACACGCTCGCGCAGGAGATCGCCGGCAGCCGCATGCTCCTCCAGGCCGCCGAACGCGACTGGGACCGCCGTCCGGAGGCGGCCCGCCGACAGGTGGGGGCGGTCACCGAGGCGCTCGGCGAGCATCTGGCGCAGACCCGCGGCATCATCCACGACCTCACCCCGCCGGTGCTCGCGAGGGACGGTCTGGAGTCGGCGCTGCGCGACCTGTGCGCCCGCGCGGACACCACGGCCGGGACACCCCGCGTCTCCTTCCGCACCGAGCACGACGCCTGTCCGCTGCCCACGGAGCAGGCCGTGGCCCTGCTGCGGGTCACCCAGGGCCTCCTCGCCAACGCGTGCGAGCACGCGCGCGCCGATCACGTCCAGGTGACCCTGGTGTACGACGACCCGGGGTCGACGTCCGTCGAAGTGCGCGACGACGGCACGGGCTTCGATCCCGCAGCCGTACGGGCATCGGGGGACTCCCGGGGCTTCGGGCTCGGCGCGGCCCGCGAGCGGCTGGTCGCGCTGGGCGGTTCGCTCACCGTCGACAGCGCGCCGGGGCGCGGCACACGCGTGCGTGCGTCGCTGCGGGACGCGTCGCGCGCGGAGGACCGGGTACCGGTGGGCGCCCGATGAGCGAGCCCCTGCGCATCCTGATCGTCGACGACCACACCGTCGTACGAGCCGGTCTGCGCGCCCTGTTGGAGGGCGAGCCCGGTCTCGACGTGGTCGGTGAGAGCGGCGACGGCACCGAAGCGGTGCGCCTGGTCCAGCGGCTCGGCCCCGACGTGGTGCTCATGGACCTGCGCCTGACGGAGCCGGGGGCGGCGGGCACGGGCATCGACGGCGTCGAGGCGACCCGTCGGATCCTCGCCGTCGACGCGGGCGTACGGGTCGTCGTGCTCACCAGCTACGGCAGCCAGGCCGACGTGCTGCGGGCCGTGGAGGCGGGGGCGCGCGGGTACGTCCTCAAGGCGGGCCCGCCCGAGGAACTGTTCCGCGCGGTGCGTGCCGCGGCGGCCGGAGGGCTGGCCCTGGCCCCGGAGGCCGCCGCGAGCGTCGTGGGGCGTGCGGCGGAGGTGCCGGCGCTGAGCGAGCGGGAGGTCGAGGTCGTGCGGCTGCTCGCACAGGGGCACAGCAACCGGGCCATCGCCGGCGCGCTCTTCCTGGCGGAGGCCACGGTGAAGACCCATCTCGTACGGATCTACCGCAAGCTCGGCACCGAGAACCGCGCCAGCACCGTCAGCGAGGCCGTCCGGCTCGGGCTGATCGAGCTGGTCTGACGCGCCGCCCGCAGGCCTGCGTCCAGGTCGCCACGAACACGGCGAGGTCGGCCCCGAAGGCTCGACTCGGCCATCGGGGGCAAAGACGGCGACCGACCGCGGGGTGCAGGCACCGCGGTCGGCCGCCGGGTTCAGGGGCCCGTCAGGGTCACTTCTGGACGGGCTTGCCGCGGCCCCAGGCCCAGGCGAGGCGGTCCGCGCCGGACTGGTTGGTGGTCTCCAGCCAGGGCCTGGTGGACGGGCCGACCAGCTGCTGGATCGAGTAGGTGTCGTCGGTGCGCAGGCCCGGCCAGTACACCGAGCCCATCTTCAGCTCGCGGAAGGTGTCGGTGACGGCCTGGACGTAGTTGACGTAGTTGTCGTCCGGGGTCGGCACGTTGTAGTCCAGGCCGGTCGTCATCGGGGCGCCGAACTCGTCGGCCACGGTCCGGTTGGCGCAGTCGCCGATACGGACCTTCAGGTCGGCCACCCACTGGTCGTAGGTGGCGTACGACTTCCAGAAGCCGTAGTGGTGCAGCGAGAGGTAGGTGCCCTTGAGGCGCGGGTCGGCGCAGACCGTGGTGACGTGGTCGTTGTAGCCGGCGCCGCTGACGAAGACCCGGTCGCGGGGCACCGAGGGGTAGGTGGCGAGCCACTTCGCGGCGATGTCGGCCCACTCGGTGTCGGTGTAGCCGTGCGGCTCGTTCATCGGCTCGAAGTAGACCCTGGGGTTCTTCTTGTACGTCTTGACGACGGTGTCCCACATCGGCCAGTAGGTGGCCGTGTCGTCGATGAAGCCGTCCTTGCGGTCACCGGTGCCCTCCCAGTAGGACACGATGACCTTGAAGCCGCGGTCGGTGGCCGCGTCGATGACGCCCTTGTACGACTTCCAGTACGCGCCGTTGACGGTGTACGGATTGATGGGCAGCCGGACGGTGTTCGCGCCGAGGTTGGCGCGGAACGCCGAGATGACGCGGCTGGACTTGGCGTACGTCTGGGCGTAGGAGTCCGAGGTGGACAGGCCGGACAGCTGGAGCTCGTCGTCGGCGAAGTTGTCCCGTGGGTCGGCCCAGTTGACGCCCTTGAACTGCGTGGTGTCGATGCTCGGCGGGGCGGCGGAGGCGGGGCCGGCCGCGAGGGTCGTACCGGTGACGGCGGCTACGGCGACCGCGACGAAGGCGGCACGCAGCCTGGACGCGCGGTGGGGGGAGACAGGGGTCTTGCGCATCGACGAACCCTTTCGCAATGACAGCATGTTTACGTAAACATGACGGCGCCGGAATCGTGGCATCCGACCCAGCGGTCGTCAAGGTTTCACACACGTAACATCCGGTGCGGTGCGCAACAGGTGCGCGGCCGGCCGACGTCGAAGGAGGCGCCAGTGGTGGAGCGCGGAGGGTCCGGTGTCCCGGGCGGGCGGCGCAAGCAGCGGGTGTCCATGGCGGATGTCGCCCAGCTCGCCGGAGTGTCGTCCCAGACGGTCTCCCGGGTCTCCAACGGCCATCCCGGGGTCGTGGACGCGACGCGGGAGCAGGTGCTCGCCGCGATGCGGGAGCTGGGCTACCGGCCCAACAGCGCGGCCCGCGCGCTGCGGTACGGGCAGTTCAACACCATCGGCGTGATCCTGTTCAGCCTCTCCTCCACGGGCAACAGCCGCACGGTGGAGGCGATCGCGACGCACGCGGCCGCCGAGGGGTACGCGATCACGCTGATCCCCATCGACGTGCCGACGCAGGACAACGTCCTCGGTGCGTTCACCAGGATGGGCGAGCTGGCGGTCGACGCGGTGATCGTCATCATGGAGGTGCATCTGCTCGACGCCGGGACGGTGCAACTGCCGCCCGGGGTGCATGTGGTCGTGGTGGACTCCGACGCCGGCGACCGCTACAGCGTGGTCGACACCGACCAGGCGGACGGCGCGCGGAAGGCCGTACGGCATCTGCTGGAGCTGGGGCATCGCACGGTGTGGCATGTGACCGGGCCGCAGACGTCCTTCGCGGGGCAGCGCCGGACGCAGGCCTGGCGGACGGTGCTGGAGGAGGCGGGGTGTGTGGTGCCGCCGCCGCTGTACGGGGACTGGTCGGCGGAGTCGGGGTACGCGGCCGGGCTGGAGCTCGCCCAACCGCCGGACTGCACGGCGGTGTTCGCGGCCAACGACCAGATGGCGCTGGGGCTGCTGCGGGCCTTCCACGAGCGGGGTCTTTCGGTGCCGCACGACGTGAGCGTGGTCGGGTTCGACGACCTGCCGGAGGCCGCGTACTTCGTGCCGCCCCTCACCACCGTCCGCCAGGACTTCGCCGAGGTGGGCCATCGTTGCGTCCAGAAGGTCCTCCAGCAGATCCGCACCCACGGCGGCTCCAGTCCGGGCACGGATCTCGTCCCGACGAGCCTGGTGGTGCGCGGGAGTACGGCGCCGCCTCTTTGTTGACCTTGCCCCAAGGGGAGCCCGCAGGCTCGGTCTGCGGATCGGCTGCGGGCGGAGGGACACGGGATGCGGGTGCTGGTCGACGTACGGCCCTTGCGGGTGGGCACGTTCCGGCGGTTGTGGGCGACCGGGATCGTGACCTCGCTGGGCGCCCAACTGACGGCCGTCGCCGTGCCGTTGCAGATCTACGAGGTGACCGGCTCGTCGGCCTGGGTGGGGCTGGCCGCGCTGGCCGGCCTCTTCCCGATGGCCGCGGCCGCCCTGTGGGGAGGAGCGCTCGCCGATGTCCGGGACCGGCGACGGCTGTTGCTGGCGACCACGCTCGGAATCGCCCTGACATCCCTGCTGTTGGGGGCGCAGGCCTGGGCGGACCTGCGGTCGGTCGGGGTGCTGCTCGTGCTGGTGGCCGTCCAGCAGGCCCTGTTCGGCGTCAACACCACGGTGGGCCGGGCCGTCACTCCCCGGCTGGTCCCCGGCGAGCTGCTTCCCGCGGCCAACTCCCTCCAGGCCACGGTCGTCCTGTCTGCCGGGATCGCCGGTCCCCTGCTCGCCGGCTTCCTGTACCCGGCCGTGGGCGGCCGGACCCTCTACCTCGCGGACGCGGCGGCGGTGTGCGCCACCCTGTGGGCGGTGTGGCGGCTGCCGCCCCTCCCCCCGGCATGCGCGGGCGGGCGGCGGCCGGACGGCGGGCTGCGGGGCATCGCCGACGGGGTGCGTCTCGTCGTACGGCATCGGGTGCTGCCGGCCGTCTACCTCGCCGACTTCGCGGCGCTGTGCCTCGGCCTGCCCACGGCGCTCTTTCCTCAGCTGGCGAAGGAGACGTTCCACGCGTCGGACATCGGGATGCTGTACGCGGCCGTGTCCGCCGGCGGCGTGCTGGCGGGGCTGTTCTCCGGGGCGTTCACCCAGGTCCGGCGCCACGGTCTCGCGGTCGCCGGGTCCGCGGCCCTGTGGGGGCTGGCGATCACCGGGTTCGGGCTGTGCCGCTCGCGGACCGCGGCCGTGGCCTGGCTGCTCCTGGCCGGGGGCGCGCTGCTGGCACTGGGCGTCTTCCGGAAGACCGTTCTCCAGAGCGCCGTCGCGGACGGGATGCGGGGGCGGCTCCAGGGGATCGACACCGTGATCGCCGCGGGCGGACCGCGGATGGGCGACCTCGCGCACGGTGTGGCGGGAGCGGCGTTCGGGACGACGTGGGCCGTCTCGGGAGGCGGTGCGCTGACGGTCGCGGCGATGCTCGGCCTGCTTGTGCTGTTTCCGGGCTTCCGGCGGCATCGGACGGCGGAGACCGTGGGGACGCGGTGACGCGGTGACGCGGTGGGAGCTCGACGGGGCTCAACTCCCCTGCTCCGGGCGGGCGCCCGCCCCCACCGACAGGGGTCGGTCCGTGCGCGGCGGAGTGGCGAGGACGGTCGCGACCGCTTGCAGGTAGCCCGGGACCCGGAGCAGGAACGCGTCGTGGCCGGCCTGCGAGGAGTGGTCGCGGTGGTGGGTGAGCGGGACGCCCAGCTCGTGGAGACGGGCCGTCAGGTACGCGGTGTCGGCCGCCCCGAAGAGCCGGTCGGACTCGAAGCTGAAGAGGTGCGCGGTCGGGGTGCGGGGGATCTTCGGGAACGTGGCCGGGGGCCGGGCGAAGGCGTCGTAGCGGTCCATCGCCGCGGTGAGCCGCAGATAGCTGTTGGCGTCGAAGCGGGCCACGAAGGAGCGGGCCTGGTGTTCGAGGTAGCGCTCCACGGCGTACGGGCCGTAGGCGCCGCCCCCGGCGGAGGCGCGGGGCTGCTGCCGGCGGCCGAACTTGGTGGCCAGGGAGCCCGGGGACATGTACGTCAGGTGGGCGATCATCCGGGCGACGCCGAGGCCGTCGACGGGTCCGCGGGCGTCGGGGCGCCGGGCGTAGTGGCCGTCGGCGAAGGCCGGGTCGGAGCGGATGGCGGCGCGTCCGGCGGCGTGCGCGGCGAGGCCGTCGGCGGAGAGCCGGGCCCCGGTCGCGACGAGCAGGAACCGCCGGGCGTCGCCGGGATGGCGCAGCAGCCACTCCAGGGCCTGCATGCCGCCGAGCGAACCGCCCACCACCGCGTGCAGGTCCGGGCCGCCCAGGTGCCGGAGCAGTTCCCGGTGGACGGTCACCATGTCGCCGACCGTGACCTCGGGGAAGTCCGCGCCGAGGGGCTGACCGGCCGGTCCCGGGCTCCAGGGGCCGGTCGTACCCGCGCAGCCGCCGACGACGTTGGCGCACACGACATGGAAGCGGGCGGTGTCGATCGGGCGGCCGGGCCCGACCATCTCCTCCCACCAGCCGGGCAGGTCGTCCGGGGTGTGCCGGGCGGCGTGGGAGGTGCCGGTGAGGGCGTGGCAGACGAACACCGTGTTGGGGCGCGCCGGGTCGGGGCGGCCGTACTCCTCGTAGGCGACCTGGACGTCGGTGAGAGTGCCGCCCGCTTCCAGAGACAGCGGCCGCTGCGGCGGGAAGAGCAGGGCGGTGCGTTGGTGGCGGCTCATCGGGGCGGGGAAGGCGGGGGTTGGGGCGCCGGGGGTGGGGGCGCCGGGGGTTGAAATGCCGAGGGCGGGGAGACCGGGGGTGGGGGCGCCGGGAGTGGGAAGACCCGGGGCCGAGACGCCGGAGGCCGGAAGACCCGAGGCGGCGACACCGGGGGCGGGAAGACCCGAGGCCGAGACACCGGAGGCCGGAAGACCCGAGGCCGAGACACCGGAGGCCGGAAGACCCGACGCGGCGACACCGGAGGCCGGAAGACCCGACGCGGCGACACCGGAGGCCGGAAGACCCGACGCGGCGACACCGGAGGCCGGAAGACCCGACGCGGCGACACCGGAGGCAGGAAGACCCGAGGCCGAGACACCGGAGGCAGGAAGACCCGAGGTCGAGACACCGGAAGCGGTCAGGTCGGTCATCGTTTGGCTCCCGTGAGTGTGGCCGGCGTCTGTTCGGGGCGGGTGGTCGCCCGGCGGGTCGCGGCGGCGCCGAAGGCCTCGAAGAGGCGACGGGAGACGGGGTCGGTGGTCGCGTACCACTCGGGGTGCCACTGCACGCCGAGCGCGAAGGCCGGCGCCCCCGCCACGGACAGCGCCTCGACGACCCCGTCGGGCGCGACGGCCTCGCGGCGCAGCCCCGGTGCGAGGGTGTCGACCGCCTGTCCGTGCAGGGAGTTGACGCGGGCTCGGTCGGTGCCGCCGAGCAGCCGGTGCAGGAGGCCGTCGGGGGCCACGGCCACCTCGTGGGCGGGCAGGTACTGCTCGTCCCTGGGCAGGGTCGCGTCCTCCCGGTGCGCGGCCGTGCCCAGGGCGCGCAGGGTGCCGCCGTAGGCCACGTTGATCTCCTGGAGGCCGCGGCAGATCCCCAGCAAGGGGAGCCCGCCGGCGACCGCCCTGCGGACCGCGCGCAGGGCGAGGGCGTCGCGGTCGGGGTCGAAGGGGCCCGGGCAGGGCGGACCGGCGTAGTGGGCCGGGGCCACGTTGCTCTCGTGGCCGCCGAGGACGAGGCCGTCGCAGCGGTCCAGGACCTCGGACGGCAGACCGGGTCCCGGGAGCAGCACCACCGCGCAGCCCGCGGCCTCTTCGAGCGCGGTGACGTAGGCGCGGCGGACGGCTGCGTGCGCCACGCCGTCCCAGGTCTCGGTCGCGCAGGCGAGGGCCACGAGTGGTCGGTGGGCCGTGCCGCGAGCGCTCCCTCCGGACCGGTCGGACCTGCCGAGAGCGCCCTTTCCCGTTCCGTCGGACATGCCGAGAGCCCCCCTCCCCGTTCCGTCGGACATGCCGAGAGCCCCCCTTCCCGTTCCGTCGGACATGCCGAGAGCCCCCTTTCCCGTTCCGTCGGTCATGCCGTGAGCGCTCCTTCCAGGTCGGCGAGGAGGTCGTCGAGGTGCTCGATGCCGACGGCCAGCCGGATGGAGCCCTGGGTGACCCCGGCGGCCAGCTGGTCGGCCTCGGGGAGCTGGGCGTGGGTGGTGGAGGCCGGGTGGGTGGCGAGCGACCGGACGTCCCCGATGTTCGTGACGTGGGAGACCAGCCGGAGCGACTCGATGAACCGGCAGCCCGCCTCCCGCCCGCCCTCCAGCTCGAACTGCACCAACGGCCCGCCGTTGTCGCCGAGATAACGCTCCGTCAGCCGCGCCTCCTCGCCCTCGGCGAGCCCCGGGTAGCGGACGGAGGCGACGCGCGGGTGGGCCTGAAGGTAGGCGGCCACCCGGCGGGCGTTGTCGCCGTGGGCGCGCATCCGCAGCGGCAGTGTCTCGAGTCCCTGGAGCAGCAGCCAGGCGTTGAAAGGACTCAGGCAGGGGCCGAGGTCGCGCAGCAGGGTCTCGCGGGCCTTGAGGAGGTAGGGGGAACGGCCGAGCGGGCTGTCGAGGTCACCTCCGGTGCGGGTCCAGACGACTCCCCCGTGCGCCGGGTCCGGGGTGGTGAGGAGGGGGTGGCGGCCGGCGTGTGCCTCCCAGTCGAAGCGGCCCGAGTCGAGGATGAGTCCGCCGAGGGTGGACCCGTGGCCGCCGATGTACTTGGTCGCCGAGTACACGACGATGTGGGCGCCGTGCTCCAGGGGGCGGCAGGCGTACGGCAGCATCGTGTTGTCCAGGACCAGCGGGACCCCGCAGGTCTCGGCGAGTTCGGCGACCTCCTCGATCGGGAAGATCCGCAGCCGGGGGTTGGGCAGGGTCTCGCCGAAGAAGCAGCGGGTGTGCTCGTCGGCCGCCTCGGCGAAGTTCTTCGGGTTGCCGGGGCTCACCCAGCGGACCTCGATGCCGAAGCGGGCGAAGGTGTTGGCGAACAGGTTCCAGGTGCCGCCGTACAGCTCGTCGGAGCTGACGATGTTGTCGCCCGCCTGGCACAGATTGAGCAGGGCGAGGGCGATGGCGGCCTGGCCGGAGGCGACGGCGAGGCCGGCCGCCGCGCCGTCGACCGCGGCCATGCGTTCTTCCAGCACATCGCAGGTCGGGTTGTTCAGGCGGGTGTAGGCGTGGCCGTCCTGCTGGAGGTCGAAGATCCCGGCGGCCGCGGCGGTGCTGGGGAGTTCGAAGGCGGCGGTCTGGAAGATCGGGGTGACGACCGGCGGGGTGATGCCGAGGCGCCACTCGTAGCCGCCGTGGATGGTGGCGGACCGGGCGGTGCGGAAGGTCTTGCGGGCGGTGGGGGCGGGAGCGTCGTGGTCCGGCATCAGCGGTCTCCTCCGGGTCGTTCGGTACGGGTGCGCCACGCCGTTCTGCCGAGCAGGGCGGCGAGCAACACGGTCAGCAGCAGGGCGGTGGGGACGCGGTCGAGGCCGGACGGGGGCGGCAGGTGCGCGGCCAGGACCAGCACGGCGGCGGCCCACCAGACGACGAGATCCTCACCGAGGACGAAGTCGCGTAGGGCTCGGTGGTGGGGGGTGGGGGTTTCGGGGGGCGGGGTTCGCGGGGTGTGAGGGGGCCGGGTGGTGGGGGTGGTTGGGGTGGGGTCGTGGGCCCTGCACCGGCTGGGCGGGGCCGCAGGGGTGGGGGGCGCGGGCCGTCTCGGCGGCACCTGGGGCGTGGGAGGCGCGGGCCGTCTCGGTGGCGCCGGGGGCCTGGGTGGCACGGGCCATCTCGGTGGCACCTGGGGCGTGGGAGGCACGGGCCATCTCGGCGGGGCCGACAGCGTGGGCGGTCCGAGCCGGGCCGAGGGCATGGGCGGTCCGCGCGGGGCCGAGGCCGTGGCTGCCTCCGGCGGTCCGAGCGATACGGCTCGCCCGGGCAGCCCCTGGATCCCGCGCCACCCACCCGGCCAATCCGGTCCACCGAGCCCACCCGGTCCGCGTAATCCACCCAGCCCGCCGGGCCCAACCGGACCGCTCGGTCCACCCGGTCCGCGTGATCCACCCGGTCCACCGAGCCCACCCGGTCCGGTTATTCCACCCAGCCCGCCGGGTCCAACCGGACCGCTCGATCCGCCCGGTCCGCGTGATCCACCCAGCCCGCCGGGCCCACCCGGTCCGCCCGGTCCCCTGTGTCCACCTTGTCCGCCCGACCCACCCGACCCACCCCGTCCACCCAACCCACCCCCGCCCGTACGCGCCAACCACAACGAGCCCGACCCCGCACATCACCGAGGCGAGCAGCACTCCGACCCTGCCCGAGGTGACCGCCGCAGTCCCCTGGGCGGTCAGCAGTACGGCGATCAGGGCTTTGGCGGGGCGTTCGGGGAGGCGGGGGGTGGGGCGCCGTCCGCGCAGGGCCGGTGCGAGCGCGCCGGAGACGAGCAGCAAGGCCAGTGCCGGGACCCACCACAGGCGGCCCCCGGCCAGCGCTGCGACCCCCGTCGCCACGACCACCGTCTCGGCCCCGGCCCTCAGGACCGCACCTCCCACCACTCCACGGCCGCGCACCGCGTCGTACAGCGCCGCCTCGTCGCGGAGCGGCACCTCCCCCGTCTCCCGGCGTGCGGCCCACGTCAGCCACTGAAGCCCGGCCACCAGCACCACGGGACCGCTCCAGACGTGCGGCAGAACCACGAGAACTCCCGTGCCCACCGCCGCCAGCACCAGCACCGTCACCATCGGCAGGACGGCCGCGCGCACCATCCCCGCCCGGTCCACCGACGCGACCGCGGCCAGCGTCGTGCGGGCCTCCCGCGCCTCGACCGCGCCGAGCAGCGCGACCGCGACGAGGCCGGGCCACGGCGTCGTCACCCGGAGACCGTCCGCGCCGGCGCCCGGGTCCGGCCGGCGGCGCGTCGGGCGAACCAGTGGGCGACCGAGGCGTCCAGGTACTCGGGCCAGGGCGGGCACACCGTGGTCGTGCCGCTCGGCGGCAGCACCCGGTCGTCCTCGAAGTACGGCCGGTACACCCCGATCAGCCGGTCCAGCAGCGCCTTGTCCGGCATCGGGATCCCGCGCACCTGCCAGGCGTCCAGCGAGCGCCGCAGGAACTCCCAGCGGCGGAACGGCACCAGCGTCACCTCCCGTACGGGAGCCCGTCCGACGGCCGCCCGCGCCCGGTCCAGCGCCGCCACGGCCCCGGTGACCAACTCCCCGAGCCGGGGCGCGGCCGGCCCCGCCGCGGCGACGACATCGCCCACCGGCCCCTCGTACAGCACGCGTTCGAGCAGAGCGGCGAGTTCCGTGGCGACCCAGTCGACGGGGACGATGTCGATCCGGCGGTCGCGTCCGCCGGGCAGCAGCGGCGGCTCGTGCCGTTCGATGAGGCCGAGCAGCGGATAGATGCCGTGGAAGCGGCCGATCACGCCGGTGCGACTGTGCCCCACGACGAGACTGCACGCGAACACGACCGGGCCGAGGTCCGCGTAGTCCGCGCGCAGCAGGCGTTCCGCCTCCGCCTTCGTGGCCTCGTAGGTGTTGCGGTACTCCCAGCCGTCCGTCGCCGTGTACGCCGAGGAGACGTACACGAGGCGGGTGCCCACGCCCAGCGCGCGAGCCAGATCGGCGACGTTGCGGGTGATCTCGACGTTGCCGAGCCGGGCCGCCTCCAGGGACGCCGTCCAGGAGACGTTGGCCGCCGCGTGGACGACCACGGTCCGTTGCGCGGGGGCGAGTTCACGGGCCAGGGCCGCCGTCGCCCGCGGGTCGGCGAGGTCGCGGACGACGGGCCGGATCCGCGCCCGGACGGCCTCGGGGGCCGTGGCCAGGAAAGCGTCCCGGGACCGCTCGCCGCTGAACACCCCGACCACCTCGGACCAGGGCCCGCGCTGTGCCACCACCTCGGCGAGCCCGCCGCCCACCGCGCCCCCGATGCCGGTGACCAGCAGCCGTGCGCCGCTCACGGCGACACCGGAGCGGGGCGGCGGTCCCGGATGGCGGCGAGCATGCTGCGGGAGTTGGACTCGATGGCCTGGATGCCGATGGGGTCCAGGACCGCGGCGAGCGAGGGGATGCCGATGTCGAACTCGATCTCCAGCACCACCCGTACCCCGGTGGGTGTCTCGACCAGCTCCCAGAATCCGCGGAAGACCTCCAGGTCCCCCTCGGTCTGGTCGAAGTCGATGCGCCGCATGGGCGTGAACACATCGCGCTCGTCCCAGGTCAGCTCACTGCCGTTGAGCAGCACCCGCCAGGAGCTGAGCGCGGTCCCCTCCCCGCGTTCCAGGAAGCGGATGCCGAGGACGTCGTCCATGTAGCCCGCGTGCGCCTCGAAATCGCACAGTACGGTCCACACGTGGTCCAGCGGGGTGTCGTCGATGTCGACCTCGGTACGGACTACGGGCACGGTGCGGCCTTTCTGGTCAGGGGACAAGCGTTTCCGGTACGGCGGTGAGGGCCGCGGCGATCGCGTCGAGCCCCTCGTCGAGGTCGTCCGGGGCGATGACCGCGGGCGGGTAGACGCGCAGGACCCGGGGATTGCTGAGGCAGAAGCTCAGCAGTACCCCGTGTTTGGCGGCCTCCAAGACGGCCTGGCCCGCGACGGCGGGCGCGGCGGTGTCGACACCGATCATCAGTCCCTCGCCGCGCACCTCGCGGATCCGGGGGTCGTCGCGCAGCAGTTCACCGAGTCGCTTGCGGGCGTGCTCGCCGAGGCGCCGTACCTCGTCGAGGAAGCCGTCCTGCCGTACGACGTCCACCACCGCGCTCGCGACCCGGCCGGCCAGCGCGCCGCCGGCGAAGGAGGAGGCCAGGACC
>NZ_JBEYVC010000250.1:0-12411 GCF_040643855.1 Streptomyces sp. NPDC047072
GGGGCTTCCGGTGGGTGCGGTCAGGGCGCGCAGGGCGGCCTCGGCGCGGTCGAGCAGGTCGGGGGCGGCGGGCCTGGGCTCCGAGGCCAGGGAGGCGCTGCGCGGGCCCATCGGCGCCTACCGCACCCTCCGGGACACCTACGCGGCGATGGGCGGCCAGGGCGTCTGCCCCGGCACGGACCTCGGCGACCTGGACTTCACCCGCGCGGCCCGGTTCTTCGGCGTCGACGCGGTCCGGGCGGACAGCGCCGACCACCTGCGTGAACTGGTTGCCGGGGCGGGCGCGCTGACCGGGCCGCTGCTGGTGGACGTCCCCGTACGTGAATAGCGGACTCACAGGAACGCGCATCTTGTCACCCCGGCCCACCGGGCCCGACCATCGGTCCATGACGGACGATCCGCTGCCCAAATCGGTGCTCGCCCGCGGGGTGGCGCTGCTGCGCGCGTGCGGCGACTCCGACACCGCGATCTCGCTCGCCGAACTCTCCCTGCGCACCGGCCTGCCGAAGCCCACCGCCCACCGCCTGATCGGCGAACTGGTCCGCCTGGGCCTCGTCGAACGCACCCCGGAGGGCAGTTACCGCATCGGCCTCGGGCTGTTCGTGCTCGGCCAGTCGGCGCCCTCGGTGCGCGAACTGCGGGACGCGGCCCTGCCGTTCCTCGGCGACCTGCACGAGGCGACCCACGAGAACGTCCACCTCGCCGTCCCGGACGGCACCGACACCCTCTTCCTGGAGAAGGTCACCGGCCGCCGTGCCACCCCGATCGTCTCCCGCACCGGCGGCCGCCTGCCCGCCCACTGCACGGCCACCGGCAAGGTCTTCCTCGCGCTCGACCCCCGGCCGCCGCACCGGGCGCTGCTCCGGCTGACCCCGCGCACCATGGTCCTGCCCGGCCAGCTCGCCCGTGACCTCGCCCTCACCCGGGCCCGCGGCTACGGCGTCAACCTGGAGGAGGCCGAGGTCGGCGTCTCCGCGGTCGCCGCGCCCGTCTACGCCCCGGGCCCCGACTCCCGCCCGATCGCCGCGATCTCCGTCACCGGCGGTACGAGAAGACTCGACGTGGACCGGGTGGGGGCCCGGGTGTGCGCGGCGGCACGGGCGCTGACGCGCACGCTGTCGGTCTGAACGACCGCCGGATCAGCCGGAGTTGCTCGACAGCCCCTGCTGCATCGCCACCGCCAGCGCATGCTCCGTCAGCCGCTCCCCGCTCACCTCGCCGGTCAACCGCCCCCGCACGAACACCAGCACCCGGTCGCACACCTCGGTCAGCTCCGCGAGATCCGTCGAGGCGAGGAGCACGGCCGCCCCGCCCGCCGCCAACTCGCCCACGATCCGGTGCATTTCGGCCCGTACGCCGATGTCGACGCCCCGGGTCGGATCGTCCAGCACGACGACCTTCGGCTCGGTGGCCAGCCACTTGGCGAACACGACCTTCTGCTGGTTCCCGCCGGACAGCCGGCCGACCACGTCGTACGGTCCTCCCCGCAACCGCAGACGCTCCGTCAGATCCGCGGTCCTGCGCACCAGTTGGGAGCGCGACGGCATGAAGCCGCCCCGCCCCAGGGCGAGCCAGCTCACCGCCGTGGTGTTGTCCCACACCGTACGGTCCACCATCAGCCCGTACCGTTTCCGATCGCTCGGCACGAACGCGACCCGCGCCCGGACCGCGTCCCGCAGCGAGCGCGGCTGTCCGTGCCCCGCGATGTCCACCCGCCCCGCCGAGACCGCCGCCCGCCCGCACACCACCTCCAACGCATCGAGATGGCCCGCGCCTTGCAGTCCCGCGACCCCGACCACCTCGCCGGCCCGCACGGTGAAGGTCACGTCGGCGAGCCGCCCCGCCACGTCCACCTGGGACAGCACGACCGGCGGCGGCAGATCGACCAGGGACCGGGTCCGCCGCACGGACGGCTCGGGCCGCCCGCCCAGCATCGCCGTGACCAGCTCGGGCACGTCCGTCTTCGCGCGCTCCACCCCCGCCAGCGCGACCCGCCCGTCGCGCAGCACGGTGACGCGCTGCGCGATGCGCATGACCTCCTCCAGGAAGTGGGAGACGTACAGGACGGCGATGCCCCGGCCGGTCAGCGTGCGCAGCACCCGTTCGAGCCGCTCGACCGCGTCGGCGGGGAGTGCCGAGGTGGGCTCGTCGAGGATCAGCAGACGCGGGTCGCGCAGCAGGGCGCGCGCGATCTCCGTCAACTGCTGGTCGGCCAGGGTGAGTTCACCCAGCTCCGCGTCGAGGTCGACGTTCAGTCCCAGCTCGTCGAGGACGGGCCGGGCCGCCCGGTCCATGGCGCCTTTGTCGAGCAGGCCGAAGCGGCGCGGCGGCCGGTACGGGAAGAGGTTCTCGCGCACCGTCAGGTCCGGGAAGAGGCTCAACTCCTGGGACACGGCGGCGATCCGGGCGTCCTCGCCCAGCCGCACGGCCCCTTCGTCCGGCGCGAGGGAGCCGGACAGGATCCGCACCAGCGTCGACTTCCCGGCACCGTTCTCGCCGACCAGCGCGTGCACCTCGCCGCCCCGCAGCCGGATGCCCGCACCGTCCAACGCCCGTACCCCGCCGTACGACTTGACCAGGCCCTGCGCCACCAGGATGTCGCCGTACGTCATCTCAGCGCGCGTCCTTCAGCGGCTTCAGATGCGCGTCCTGGTCACCCAGGAGCTTGTCGATGGTCGGCTTGTACCAGTCGTAGGCCGCCTTCGCTGACTTCTGCCGGGCGATGATCTCGTCGACATTGGAGGAGTCCACGACCCCGCCGGGGGAGAGGAACCAGCCGTCGGGCAGCTTGCCGTCCTTCTCGCGCACCGACTGGATCAGGATCGCCGTGGACAGATAGCCCTTTAGGAAGTGCTGCGGATCGATGGTGACGAAGTTCGAGCCGTCCTTGACCGCGTCCAGCGTCTTGGGGTCGACGTCGAACCCGGCCGTCAGCCACTTGCCGTTCTCCGCCTTCTTGATCTTGGCGAGGTTGTAGCTGTCGGCGTCCCCGACGCCCAGGAAGGCCAGCGCGTTCGGATGGGCGTTGACCTGGGCCGACCAGGCGCTGTAGTTCTGCCCGGGATCGCTGTACGTCTGGAAGGGGCCGACGATCCTGACGTTCGGCGCCTCCTTCTTGAACGTGTCGGAGATCCCCTTGGCCCGGTTGTCCAGCACAGGCGTCCCCGGGTTCGGCACCCCGATGGCGACCTCGCCCTTGGGGTCACTCCCGAGCCGTTTCAGCGCCTCCTTGGCCATCAACTCGCCCAGCGCGTAGTTGTCGTTGCCGACGTAGAAGCCGACCTTGGAGCCGTCGGTCGGGGAGGTGTCCAGGGCGACGATCGGGATGCCCTTGTCGACGGCCTGCGCGGCGGGCCGGGTGAAGATCGGCGGGTCGAGGTTCTCCAGGACGATGCCGTCCTTGGCGCGGGTGGTGAGGTTCTGGAACAGCTGCACCTCGGCGGGCCCGTCGGTGTTGGGCGGCCCCACCGCCTTGAAGTTCACGTCGCCGGCATGGCTCGCCGCGCTCTCGGCGCCGAGCACCATCTCGTGGGCGAAGTTCAGCGAGATGTTGGCGACGGCGATTCCCATGTCGAGCTTGCCGCCACTGCCGGAGTCGCTGTCGCCGCAGCCGACGACGCCGAGCAGCAGCAGCGCGCCGAGCGTGGCGGACACCGTACGGGTTCGGGGATGCATCACGGCCTCCAAGGCTCGGCTCACGACGACGGCTCGGCTCACCGGCGGCGGCGTCCGGTCCGCCGCAGGGCGCTGTCGGCCGCGACGGCGACGAGGATGACCCCGCCGGTCGCGAACGACGTCCAGTTGATGGGGACTTCGAAGAACACGAGCCCGGCGGCGACGACCGAGAGGATCATCGCGCCCGCCACCGCGCCGACCACCGAACCGCGTCCCCCGGCCAGCGGGGTGCCGCCGATGATGCAGGCGGCGATGGCCTGGAGCTCGTACCCCTGGCCGAGGGTCGGGTCGCCGGCACCGTAGAAGGCGAGGGCGAGCGAGGCGGCGCACGCCGTGGTCAGCCCGGACAGGGCGAGGGCCTGAACGCGCGTGCGCACCACGGGAATTCCGCTGAACGCGGCCGCGTCCGGATTGGAGCCGATGGCCCGCACCCGGGCCCCGAACCGGGTACGGGCGAGCACCACCGCGAGCACCACGACCACCGCGAGCAGCACCCACAGCGCGAAGGGCACGCCTCCGGGATCGCCGCCCGCGAAGGTGAAGAACGAGTCGTTCAGGGGGAGATCGGTGATCTGCCTGCCGTCGGCGAGCGCCAGCCCGACACCCCGGTAGAGCATCAGCGTGCCCAGCGTCACGATGAACGACGGGAGCGAAAGCACCGTCGTGACCAGGCCGTTGAACACACCCGCGGCGATGCCGGTGGCCAGCACCACCGGCACCGCCAGCCAGGGCGCCGTCCCGTCCCGGATCAGCAGCGCCCCGACGACCAGACACATGGCGTAACTTCCGCCCACCGACAGGTCGACCTCGCGCATCGCCAGCGCGAAGACCATCCCGCAGGCCATCAGCGAGATGTAGACCGAATTGTGGGCCGTGGAAAGGAGGTTGTCGGTGTCGAGGAAGTCCGGGTAGGGGATGCCGATCCCGGCGATCAGCAGCCCCAGCACCAGCAGCACGCCGAGTTCGTCGCGCACCAGCCGGCGGGGGAGCGGACCCCACCGTCGTGGCCCGTCCCCCTGTTCGCGGGCGTGCTCGGCATCGTCCACGGCACGCTCGATCTCGGTCATCGGGCACGGCTCCCGTACGGCTGCTGCTGGGACCCGACTTGGGTCGTCCCGCAGCGTCGGCCTCCCGGGCGCGCGCGGCAACAGCGGCGTTTCAGCGAGTGGAATGCGCGCTTGCCGAGCGCCCGGACGGTCCGCACACTCGGCGCATGGAGACGCGCACCGCGCTGGTGACCGGAGCGGCACAGGGCCTCGGACAGGAGTTCGCCGTCGCCCTCGCGGGGCGCGGCTACCGGGTCGCCGGGCTCGATCTGGAACCGCAGCCGGAGACCGCCGCGAAGGTCGCCGACTACCTGGAGCTGGTCGGTGACGTCGCCGATCCGGGCACCGTGCAGGAGGGGATCGAGCGGATCGCCGACCGGTTCGGCGGACTGCACGTCGTCGTGAACAACGCGGGCGTGTACCCGGCGAAACCCTTCGAGGAGACGACCGTCGAGGACTGGCGCCGGGTCATGCGGGTCAATCTGGAGGCGCCGTTCCTGGTGACGCGGGCCGCGCTGCCGTACCTGAAGGCGGCGGGCTGGGGCCGGGTCGTCAACATCGCCTCGGCGGCCGTCCTCACCGCCCCGCCCGACATGGTCCCCTACGTCGCCTCGAAGATGGGCCTGATCGGCTTCACCCGCTCCCTCGCGGCGGCCCTCGCGCCGTACGCCGTCACCGTCAACGCCATCGCGCCCAGCATGGTCCGTACGGCCACGGCCGAGCGGACGGTCGGCGCGGACGGCGGCTTCGAGGCGGTGTGCGCGGGGCAGTTGGTGGACCGGACCCAGGAACCGGCCGACCTGGTCTCGACGTTGCTGTACGTCGTCGACGAGGGCAGCGGCTTCCTCACCGGGCAGACCCTCAACGTGTCAGGAGGTTCGGCCTACTTGTGAGGCCCACTGGCGCAGCTCGCTGTGCAGGGAACGCTGAAAGGTCGTCAGAAGGGCTTGTACGACCAGGGGTTCCATGTGGGCCGACAGCGATTTCACGTCCTGCGTGTCCCGTTGCACGACCTCGTCCCTGAAGAGCCGCGACAACTCGTGCGCCGCGGCCCGGGAATGCTCGACGAGTACGGTACGCGCGGCGAGGATCGCCTCCTGCGACAGCGGTACGTCGAGCAGCTCGACGCCGAGCCGCAGCAGTCCCGGGTCCACACGGAGGGAATCACCCTCGACGGTCACGACGTTCAGCGCGGCGAGCCGTTCCACGTCCGTGTCGCTCAGCGCCCGCCCGGCCCTGCGCGCCAGCTCCTCGCGCGTCACCGTCTCGACGGAGTCCGGCGCCCACGAGGCCACCACCGCCCGCTGGATCGCGAGATCCCGGGCGCTGAGGCCGGCCGGCAGCTGCTGCATGTACCGCTCGATCGCCGCGAGTGTCATCCCCTGGTGCTGGAGCTCCTCGATCAGCGCGAGCCGGGCGAGATGCTCCTGCCCGTAGTGGCCGACCCGGCGCGGCCCGATCACCGGCGGCGGCAACAGCCCCCGCGTCCCGTAGAACCGCACGGTCCGCACCGTCACCCCGGCCCGCGCGGCCAGCTCGTCGACGGTGAGAGTCGGCTCCACGCCCTCGTCGGACCCGTCGGCGGCGGCATCGCTCATCATGCAGAGCAGTATCACTGTCTCACCAGTGGTGTGAAACCCGTTCCGTTGCCAGTGTCACCCTCTACGGTGGCGTCATGGGGGAGATCACGTACCTCGGCGGCAAGAGCGCCTGGTGAGGTGCAGGGGCTGGGGAGGTCGAGATCCGCTCGTCGTACAGTCAGGGACGCGCCCTGAAGGGGCGCGGGGAACTGCGCGACCAGCCACACACGACCTGGGGTGTACCACGGTCCGGAGGGCCTACGGCGAGACAGTGGCCCAACCAGCGGAGCGTCACCGTCTACGACCACGGAGAGGACCGAGGGTGAGCAAGGACATCGACGTGCTCGTGCTGGGCGGTGCCGGGGTCGACACCATCGTCCACGTGCCGGAGCTGCCCCTCCCGTACGCCGACAGCTACATGATCGACTCCGGGATCCGTACGCGCGCGGGGCAGACCGGGGACTTCGTCGCCCTCGGGCTCGCCGCGCTCGGACTGCGGACCCACCACCTCGACCTCCTCGGCGACGATCCCGAGGGCGACCTCGTGCGCGCCCTGCACAGAGACCGCGGCATCGCGCTCACCGCGATCCCCCAGAAGGCCGGCACCAAGCGCGCGGTGAACCTCGTCAGCCCCGACGGCCGGCGCCTCTCCCTGTACGACACCAGCCGCTCCCACCCCGACGACCGGCTCCCGGAGGACACCGTCCGCACCCTGGCCGAAGCCGCCCGGCACATCCACGTCTCGATCACCCAGCCCTGCGCCCACGCCCTCCCCGTCCTCCGCGAGACCGGCGCCACCGTCTCCACCGACCTGCACGACTGGGACGGCGAGAACCCCTACCACGAGCCCTTCGCGTACTCCGCCGACATCGTCTTCCTCTCCGCGACCGCCCTCACCGACCCCCAGCGCACCATGCGCCGGATCACGGAGCAGGGCAGAGCCCACACCGTCGTCGCCACCGCCGGAGCCGAGGGCGCCCACTTGCTCACCGACGGCGAGATCCACCGGATACCCCCGGTGACCCCGCCCGCACCGATCGTGGACACCAACGGCGCCGGGGACTCCTTCGCCGCCGCCTACCTCTTCGGCCACCTCACCGGCGAGCCCCCGCTCCGCAGCGCCCTGTACGGCGCGACCGCCGGCGCCCACGCCTGCACGATCCCGTCCACGGAGACCGACGCGATCGACCGCGCCACCCTCCTCATGAGGACCGCCTAGCACTTTTCGCGCCCCCGACATCCGGGTACTCGGCGCCCCGTGAGAAAGGTGCGCCGCCTCAGGCCGCTGATGTTCCTGTCCACCCTCGGACTGGCCCTCGGCGCCTGCGGCGGTGTGGGGGAACGCACCGCGGACGTCACCGCCGCCGCGACCGCCTTCGAGCACCTCCTGAGCACCGACGACCCGGCCGCCCTCTGCGCCTCCCTCGCCCCTCAGACCCGCGGCGAGCTGGAGGACTCCGAGAAGCAGCCCTGCGAGAAGGCGATCACCTCCCAGGACCTGCCCGCGGGCGGCCGCACCGAGAAGACCGACGTCTACGGCCGCCAGGCCCGCGTCGTCCTGGCGACGGACACCCTGTTCCTGTCCCGCTTCCCGGACGGCTGGAAGATCGTCGCCGCCGGCTGCACCCCCCGCCCGGGCATGCCCTTCCAGTGCGACCTCCAGGGAGGCTGACGGCGATGAGGACCCAGTTCACCCTCTGTCTGGCCGTCGTCCTGTGCGGCCTCGTCTACTTCAGCGCCCTGGGACTGATGCACCGATGAAGACTCGCTCCCGCGGCTTCCTGCACGACAACGGCCTGGGCCTGGGCTTCGGCCTCGCCTTCCTGCTCGCCCTCGCCGGACAGGCCCTCGCCGGTCTCGCGGACTTCAACAACCAGCTGGCCACCGAGGGACTGGCCCGGATCGGACTCGGCGAGTACCTCATGTCCTCCGACTTCGCCGTCGACGTGACCGAGAACTGGCAGTCGGAGTACCTCCAGTTCTTCCTCTACATCACCGCCACGGTCTGGCTCCTGCAGCGCGGATCGCCCGAGTCGAAGGAACTGGACAAGGCCGGAACGGAGTCCGACAAGGCCCAGCGGGTCGGCCGGTACGCCCATGAGGACTCCCCGCGCTGGGCGAGCGCCGGCCGCTTCCGCCGGGGACTGTTCTCCCACTCGCTCGGCCTCGTGATGGGCACCCTGTTCGTCCTGTCCTGGCTGGCCCAGGCGATCTCCGGCGTCGCCGCCTACAACGAGGAGCAACTACGGCAGCTCCAGGCCCCCATGAGCTGGCACGCCTATATCGGCTCCGCCGACTTCTGGAGCCGCACCCTGCAGAACTGGCAGTCCGAACTCCTCGCGGTCGCCTCGATGGCGATCCTCTCCGTCTACCTCCGCCAACGCGGCTCCCCGGAGTCCAAGCCGGTCGGGGCGGCCCACACCTCGACCGGAGTCGAGGGCTGACCGGACCGCCCCCCGTCAAGCCGCTAGTGCACGTCGTTCGTCGCCGCGATCTTCTTCCACGACTTCGGCTGCACCGGCTGCGCAGCGGCCTTCGCGATCGAAGCCGCCCGCGCCGCCGGACCGGCCGGCTTCGACGGCTGGAACAGCCACGTGTCGAAGAGCGCGGACAACGACTTCCCCGACACCTCCTCGGCGTACTTCCGGAAGTCGTCGACGGAGGCGTTGCCGTACCGGTACTTCTCGGGCCAGCCCTTCAGCACCGTGAAGAACGCCTCGTCGCCGATCTCGTTGCGCAGCGCCTGCACGGCCAGCGCGCCCCGGTCGTAGACGGCGATGTCGAACTGGTTCTCCGGCCCCGGGTCACCGGGCTTCACCGTCCAGAACGGGTCGTCCGCCGGGTGCGAGGCGTAGACGTAGTCGGCGAGTTCCTGCGCCGTCCCCTCGTCCTCGTGCTCCGACCACAGCCACTGGGCGTACCGCGCGAAGCCCTCGTTGATCCAGATGTCCTTCCAGCCCTTGAGCGACACGCTGTCGCCGTACCACTGGTGCGCCAACTCGTGCACCACGACAGAGGTGTTGGAGCCGTTCGCGAACTGCCGCGGGCTGTAGTACACCCGGGTCTGCGTCTCCAGCGCGTACCCCGTGGTCGTGTTGGGGACGTACCCGCCGACGGAGGTGAAGGGATACGGCCCGAAGTACTCTGTCAGCCAGTCGGCGATCTCCCCGGTCCGCTCGACACTCGCCCGCGCGGCACCGTAGTTGGCGCCGAGATCCTTGCTGTACGCGTTGACGACCGGGATCCCGCCCTCGCTGGTCCCCGTCGTGATGTCGAACCTCCCGACCGCGAGCGTGGCGAGGTACGTGGTCTGCGGCTTGTCGGAGCGCCAGTTGAAGCGGGTCCAGCCGAGGCGTGAACTCGTCGACTGGAGCGTGCCGTTGGAGATGGCCTGGGTGCCGTCCGGGACGAGCACCGACACGTCGTAGGTCGCCTTGTCGAGCGGGTGGTCGTTGCTGGGGAACCACCACCAGGCCGCCTCGGGCTCGTTCGCCCCGATGCCGCCGTCCGGGGTGCGGTGCCAGCTGGTGAAGCCGTACGCCTGCTTCGACGACGGGATCCCGCGGTAGCGGACCACGACGGTGACCGAAGTGCCCTTCGCCAGCGGGGTCTTCGGCGTGACGACCAGTTCGTGCTCGCCGGTGGTCGTGAACGCGGCCCTGGCGCCGTCGACCCGTACCTCGCTCACGTCCAGCAGGAAGTCCAGGTCGAAGCTCGACAGGTCCTGCGTGGTCCGCGCCAGGATCGTCGCCGTACCCTCCAACTCGTCCGTGGCGGGCTGGTACTTGAGCCGCAGGTCGTAGTGGGAGACGTCGTAGCCGCCGTTGCCGTAGTCCGGGTAGTAGGGGTCGCCGATGCCCGGGGCGCCGGGGGCGGGGCTCGCCGCCGACGCCGGGACCGCCAGCATCAGGGAGGCGGCCGCGAGGGCGCCCGAGGGGATGAGTCTGCGGTACACGAAAGCTCCAAGTCGTGGGGGCATGAAGTCTGTTCGCAGCCTATTCATCACCTGTGATCCCGGGTGTGTCCATGGCCACCCGTGTCACACGATCGCCATTCGGCCGTCATGGACCCAAGAGGCCCTCTTTTGTACGGGAGTTGACCGCAGTACCGTCCGGCGCATGTCGATACGCACGCGCTTCACGATCTGGAGACCGTTCGCGACAGCGGCTGCGGCCACCGCCGCCCTGCTGGCGACCTTCCTCACCCCCGCCGTCGCCCAGGCGCAGAGGGAGCCACGGGAGAGTCAGCCCGTCTACTCGTACGACAACGCCGTCCGCGAGGCCGTCTGGGTGGACACCGGCCTCGACGGGGACGGCGACGGCAAGACCGACCGGGTCGCCGTCGACATCGTCCGGCCCCGCGAACCCGGCCGGCAGGGCCGGAAGATCCCGGTCGTCATGGACGCCAGCCCGTACTACTCCTGCTGCGGGCGCGGCAACGAGAGCCAGCGCAAGACGTACGACGCGAACGGCGACGTCGTCCAGATGCCGCTGTTCTACGACAACTACTTCGTGCCCCGCGGCTACGCCTTCGTCGGCGTCGACCTCGCCGGCACCAACCGCTCCGACGGCTGCGTGGACGTCGGCGGCCGCTCCGACATCCAGTCGGCCAAGGCCGTGATCGACTGGCTCAACGGCCGCGCCAAGGCCTACACCAGCCGCACGGGCACCGCCACGACGAAGGCGACCTGGACCAACGGCAGGACCGGCATGATCGGCAAGAGCTGGGACGGCACCATCGCCAACGGCGTGGCCGCGACCGGCGTCAAGGGCCTGAAGACGATCGTCCCGATCAGCGCCATCTCCAGCTGGTACGACTACTACTTCTCCGAGGGCGCCCCGCTCTACGACTCCGGCCCCGACTGGCTCTCCGACTACGTCGACAGCCCCGACGCCCGCGCCAAGTGCGCCGCCGTCCAGCGGAAGCTCGTCGACCAGGCCCCGCGCACCGGCGACTGGACCCCGCTGTGGACCGAGCGCGACTACGTGAAGGACGCGAAGAAGGTCAAGGCCAGCGTCTTCCTGGTGCACGGCATGCAGGACCTCAACGTCCGCCTCCAGCACGTCGGCCCGTGGTGGGACGCCCTCGCGAAGAACGGCGTCGAGCGCAAGATCTGGCTCTCCCAGACCGGCCACGTCGACCCCTTCGACTTCCGGCGCGCGGAGTGGGTCGACACCCTGCACCGCTGGTTCGACCACGAACTCCTCGGCTACGACAACGGCATCGACCGCGAACCCATGGCCGACATCGAGCGTCACCCCGACCAGTGGGTCACCTCGAAGTCCTGGCCCCCGCGCGGTACTTCCGCGGCCACCCTCCGCCCCGCCCAGGGCGCCCAGCCCGGCGTCGGCACCCTCGGCCTCGCCAAGTCCAAGGGCACCGAGACCTTCACCGACGACCCCGCGCTGGGCGAGACCGACTGGGCCGCGCAGATCGACACGTCGACACCCGGCAAGGCGGGCTTCACCACCCGGACCCTCACGAAGGACCTCCGGCTGTCCGGCTCCTCCCAGGTGACCGTCACCGCGTCCCCGACCACGTCAACGGCCCACCTCTCCGCGGTACTTGTGGACGTCGGCCCTGACACGATCCGTGACTACGCGGCGAGTGGCGAAGGCATCACCACGCTCACCGACCGCACCTGCTGGGGCGCGAGCACGGCGGGCGACAGCGCCTGCTTCCGGCAGACGCAGGCCAAGACCGCCCCCGTCGACTACACGGTGGTCAGCCGCGGCTGGGCCGATCTGGGGAACTACGCCGATCCAGGGAAGGGAGTGCCGCTCACCCCGGGCAAGTCCTACACGATCACCCTCGACCTCGGCGCCACCGATCACGTCGTCCCGGCCGGTCACCGCCTCGCCCTGATCGTCGCGGGCACCGACAAGGACCTCATCGACCCGCCGTCCACCCGGCCCACCCTGACCATCGACCTGTCCCGCACCTCGGCCCGTGTCCCGCTGGTCGGCGGCGCACCGGCGTTCGCGCGGGCCACGGAGGGCACGCGGACCGCCGTACCGGAGAAGTCCCTCGACGGCGTCGAGGTGCCGCGCACCGTCCAGCGACTACCGGAGGCGTGGAGCCAGTGAACGCCCCGATGGTTGGAATAAATA